>DATCEL010000099.1:0-16743 GCA_036510115.1 Caulobacteraceae bacterium | reverse complement strand
AGGCGATCTCCCCGCCCCGGACCAGGTGGGCGCCGAGGCCGGACGGCGCGCCGTCGCCAGCCTGGGCGCGCGCAAGATCCAATCCACGACCGCGCCGGTGATTTTCGAAAATCGTCTGGCGGCATCACTTCTGGGCCCGCTCATCGGCGGGATCTCGGGGCCATCGGTGGCGCGCGGCGTGTCGTTCCTGAAGGACAAGTTGGGGGCCCGTGTCTTCGCCGCCAACGTCACCCTGACCGACGACCCTCACCGGACGCGTGGTCTGGGCTCATCGCCCTTCGATGACGAGGGGGTGGCGAACCGGCCGATGGATATCGTCAAGGATGGGGTTTTGACCACTTGGCTGCTCAACGCCAGCACGGCGCGACAGCTCGGCCTCGAGACCACCGGCCATGCGGCGCGCGGTTTGGCCGGACCTCCCGGCGTCGGTGTCTCAAATTTCACCATGTCATTGGGAGAAACCGATCAGGTTGGGCTGATGCGCGACGCCGGCGCCGGGCTGCTGATCACCTCGATGTTCGGTCCTTCGCTCAATACCAACACCGGCGATTGGTCGGTGGGCTGTTCAGGTCACTGGTTCGAGCGCGGCGAAATCGCCTATCCAGTCACCGAGATCACGGTCGCCGGCAATCTGATCGATATCTACGCCCGGCTCGTCCCGGGTAACGATCTGGAAATTCGTAGTCAGGCCAATGCGCCGTCGATTCTGATCGACGCCCTTTCGATCGCCGGCAAATGAGCCAACTTCTGCATCTGGTGATCGGCGGCGAATTGAAGGATGTCGGCGGCGTCGAGTTCCGCGACCTGTCCAAGATCGATCTCGTGGGCGCCTATCCCAACTATGAGGAAGCGTTCCGCGCCTGGAAGGCCCGCGCCCAGGCGACGGTGGACAACGCCCACATGCGCTACTTCATCATTCACGCCCATCGGCTCCTCGACCCACTGACCGATGACGATCACCACTGACGGGCGCTTACCGTAAGACGCTCTTGCCGTTCTTGATCACCGTGACGCTCCGCGCCTTCACCCGCGCCTCAAACGAAACCACCTTATTGTCGCGCCATAGATCGACGGTGATCAGGTCTCCCGGGAACACGGGGGCTGAAAACCGCGCTTCGTGAGAGGCGATGACGTCCGGGTCGAAGTCGGTGACGCCCGCCAGCAGCGCGCGGCAGGTGATGCCATAGGTGCACAGGCCGTGCAGGATCGGGCGCTCAAAGCCCGCGCGTCTGGCGACCTCTGGATCGGCGTGCAGGGGATTTCGGTCGCCGTTCAGGCGGTAGATCAGCGCCTGATCGGCTCTCGTCTGGAAATCCAGGGAAAGATCGGGCGACCGCTCGGGCGTCGGATGTGGCGCCGGCGCGCCTTCGGAAGGGCCGCCAAAGCCGCCGTCACCGCGGGCGAACGTCGAGCCGGTCAGGGTGGCGACCCTCTCTCCAGCCTCATCGGTCCACACCGTCTCGTTGACCAACAGCGCGCCTTTGTCCTTGCCTTTGTCGAAGGCCCCGATGGTCCGCGAGGTAGCGGTGAAGCTGCCGGCGACGGGAAGCGGCCGGTGAAGTTCGACCTTCTGCTCGCCATGCACGACCATCAGATAGTTGATCTGGCTGACACGCGAGCCCGCTGGCGCTTCGGCCCCGGCGTGCGTGGCCCGGCCGCTCGCGGCCAGCACCGTGGCCGCCGTCGGCACGACTTTGAGCCCCTGCTCGTAGGTGAAGGCCAGTTCGCGCCGATCCAGCGGATCGGCGGACATGCCGATGCCGAGCGCATAGAGCATCACGTCCTTGTCCCCATAGGTGAAGGTGCGCGGCGCCGTGCGTTGCTCGAGAATGTCGGGATAGTAGATCGGCATGGTCCCCTCCTTCGCCCAGGAGGTCATTTTCCGTCCCGCGCCCGGCCGGCGCAAGGTTTGCGGCCGTCCCTCGGATCGGCTAAGAGGCGCCCTTTCCAAACCGGCGAGAACAGTATGGTTGACACCCCACCCCCCGTGGACATGCAGGTGCAGGGCGCGCCGATATTCTATTCCCGCCCCGAGCCGCTGAACGCGACGGTTCATGCCAACCTCGGCGTGCGGCGTATCGATCGTCCATTCGGTTTCGCCGCCGCCAGCACGGTCGTTCCACTCGTCGTCACTGAGTTCCCTCAGACGGCTTTGTCATGTCCCATCATCTTTGCCGGCGAGCGCAAGCAACCGTTGGCGGTAATGGGTATCAACACCGGCCAGAACCTCTATGTGCGCGATGACGGCCTGTTCCAGATTGGCGTCTACGTGCCGGCCTATGTGAGGCGCTATCCGTTCGTCCTCGCCGCTGACGAGAGCCGCGAAAAGCTGGTGGTGTGCATCGATCGCGACGCGCCGATGATCGGCGATCTTCCCGACCTCGCTCTGTTCGATTCCGCAGGCCAGCCGACCGACTACACCAAGGGCTGCATCGAGTTCTGCAACAATTTCGAGATCGAGGTGCGACGCACCGAATCCTTCATCGCCACCCTGACCGACCTGGATCTGTTCGAGACCAAGACGGCGGCGTTCACGCCGTTGACCCCTGAGGGCGCGCCGGCCGGCCCGCAGCAATTGGTGGCGGAATATTTCGGGGTCTCGGAGGAGAAGTTGAAGGCGCTGCCGGATGCGAAGCTCCGCGAGCTCATGGACAACGGCGCCCTGGCGCAGATTTATGCGCACCTGACGTCCCTCCACGGTTGGGACCGCCTGATCAACCTGGCGCTCCAGCGCGCGAACTCGCCGACGCCTGCCAATCTGAATTAGGCCATCGCCTTTGGGCCACGGACTGGATATCGGCCGTGGCGGATGCTTAGACTTCACTCCAGACTGTGCTGGAGGAGATGCGCATGAAACCGGAACAACTCGGCTTTTCCACCGCGCGGCTCGCCAGACTCGATGAGGTGATGACGCGCCGCTATATCGACGGCGGCACTCTGCCCGGCTTTATCACCCAGGTCTTTCGGCGGGGCGAACTGGTCCATTGCGGCCTGGGCGGCCACATGGATCTTGAGCGCGACAAGACCATGCGCGACGATGCGATCTTCCGCATCTATTCGATGACCAAGCCGATCACCGCCGTGGCCCTGATGATGCTCGCCGAGGAAGGCATGATCGGGTTGGACGACGACGTCGTCAGCCACATCCCGGCGTTCAAGCGACTGGCCGTATACGCCAGCGGCGTGCCGACCTTGCTGGAGGGCGCGCCGCCATCCTTCATCACCACGCGCCCGGATCGACCGATGAAGGTGGTGGATCTCGCCACGCACACATCGGGCCTCACCTACGGCTTCATGATGCGCACCATGGTCGACTACAACTATCGCAAGGCCAAGATCGGCGATTTCCAGACGCCGGGCGGCCTGGAGGCGATGATCGACCAACTGGCGGCCGTGCCGCTCGAGTTTTCACCCGGCGCGGCGTGGAACTATTCCCTCAGCATCGATGTCATGGGTTATCTGGTTCAGAAGCTCTCCGGCATGCCGTTCGGCGAGTTCCTGCGTACGCGCCTCTTCGAGCCGCTCGGCATGCACGATACGGCTTTCCACTGTCCGCCGGAGAAGATCGACCGCTTCGCCTCCTGCTATCAGCCGGGCGACGGCGGGCGCGGTCTGAAGCTTCAGGACGACGCGGGCGCCAGCACTTACGCAAGACCGCCGGCCCTGGAATCCGGCGGTGGCGGCCTCGTCTCCACAGCCCACGACTACATGCGCTTCTGTCGCATGATGCTGGCCGGCGGAGCGCTGGACGGCGCGCGCATCCTCTCGCCCAAGACCGTGGCGCTGTTCAGCCTCAATCACCTGCCCGACAATCGCGAACTGGCGCAAATGGCCCCGCCCGGGACCTTCAGCGAGGCGGCCTATTACGGCGTTGGCTTCTCCATCGGTTGCGGGGTCAACATCAATGTCGCTCGTACGCGCCTGCCAGGCTCGCTCGGCGAATATTTCTGGGGCGGAGCGGCGTCGACGGCCTTCTGGATCGACCCGGCGGAGGATCTGGCGGTGGTGTTCATGACCCAGGTCATGGGTTCGGACGCGCGCCTCACCCTGCGCCGCGACCTGAGGACCCTGGTCTATTCGGCGATGACGGAGTCTTTCGCCTAGAAAAAAGCGGTTCGGCTGAAGCGCGTCGCCGCTCTAGCGCTCCCCACGCGCCGCTCGAGTTCGCCCCGCCTCAGCGCGCGAAGACACTGCGCGTCAGGCATGAGAACACCAGTCGTCCCGCCTCGTCCAGGAGGTCGTGCTGAGCGATGACGATCCCCTTGCTTTCGCCGACGGCGTCCTTGGCCATGACGGTCATCCTGCCGCGCAGCAATTCTCCCTCTGGCGGATTGCGCACCCAGCGCAGGGCGTCCACGCCCAGGCGCTTGGTCTGAGGCCACGCCGCGGACGCCTCCTGCTCCAACCGCGACCAGATTGCGAAGACCATGGCGTCCGGCGCGCCGCGATCGGCGTCCCAGGTGGGAGCGAAGGCGGCCACGAAGGTCTTGAGCGCGGCCCCATCGATCACGGCGACCCCGAGCGACGACACCGCGCCGATCTCGATGCGGTCGAAAGGGGCGGGCATGACGGGCTCCGTTTGATGGTTGCGCCATCATGATCCGCGTCGGAGCGGGGGCGCAAGCCGCGGCGCCGTTTCACCCGGCGGCACAAACCTTTAGACAGTGGCCTATGAGACCCCTTCTCGCCCTGATCGCGCTCGCGTTCTCGCTGGCCCTCGCCGGCCTGGCGGCGGCCCAGGCGGTGAGAAGCCCGCACATGACGACGCAACTGGCGGCGGAGACCGCCGGCGCGGCCCCGGGCGCGACAGTCTACGTCGCCGTGATCCTCACCGCCGACAAAGGCTGGCATACCTATTGGCGCAATCCAGGTGACGCCGGCGAAGCGACCAAGATTACCTGGACCTTGCCCGCCGGGTGGCGAGCGGGCGAGATCGTCTGGCCGGCGCCGGAGCGTCTGCCGGTCGGCCCGATCATGAACTATGGTTACGAGGGCAGGGCCGTCCTGGCCGTGCCGATCGAAATCCCGGCGAGCGCGACCCCCGGCCAAACAGCCAATCTCACCGCCAGTGTCGACTATCTGGTGTGCGCAGAGGTGTGCGTGCCCGGCGCGGCCAAGGTCAGCCTCGCCCTGCCCGTGGTGTCCGGCGCCCCGCCCATGGATCCGGCTTTCGGCAAGACAATCGTCGAAGCCCTGGCCGCGGGGCCAAAGGCCGGCGGCCTGACCGCGACGTTTCAGCGCGCGGGTCAGCATCTTACCCTCGCGGTCGCGGGCGCGCCGCTGGTCGGCGCGGCCGATACAGACGTCTATTTCTATCCCTACGACGCCACTCTGATCGATCAGGCCAAGCCGCAGACCGTGGAGCGCGGTCCCAGAGGCCTGACGCTCACGCTTGTCCCTGGAGCGGCCTTCGCGACGGCATCGCCGAGCGAGACGAGCGGCGTCCTTGTCGTCGACCGCGCCGCCTATGAAGTCTCCGCCCGGCCAGGTCCCGCCCCGGCGGCCGCGGCGGGCCTTGGACGGCCCGCACGCGGAGGCCTCGGCCTGCCGCTGGCGATCGTCTTCGCCTTCGTCGGCGGCTTGATCCTCAATCTGATGCCGTGCGTGTTTCCGATCCTGGCCATGAAAGCGGCGGCGCTGGCCGGCCACGGCGGCGACGATGGCGGCGCGCGCTCGGAGGGTTTCGCCTTCTTCGCCGGCGTTGTTGTGAGCTTTTCCCTGCTGGCCGGCGCACTCATTGCCGCCAAGGCGGCCGGCGAGGCCGTCGGTTGGGGATTTCAACTGCAGTCGCCGTTGAATGTCGCCCTGCTGTGCCTGGTCATGCTCGGCGCCGCGCTCAATCTGTCGGGACTCTATGAGGTTGGAACCTCGGTCCAAGGCCTCGGCGCCGGCCTTGTCACCACCGGGCGGCTGATGGGCTCGGCCCTCACCGGCGCGCTCGCGGTGGTGGTGGCGGCGCCGTGCACGGCGCCGTTCATGGGACCGGCGCTCGGCTTCGCCTTGACCCAAGCCCCGTGGGCGGCCCTCAGCGTTTTCGTCGCCCTGGCCGTCGGCTTCGCCGCGCCCTACACGATGATCGCCGTGGTCCCGGCTCTGAGCCGTCGTCTGCCCAGACCCGGGCCGTGGATGGAGTGGCTCAAAAAGGCTTTGGCCTTTCCCATGTATGGGGCGGCGGCCTGGCTTCTGTGGGTGCTCTCTCAGCAAACCGGCCCGCTCGGCCTCGCAAGACTGCTGGCGGCGGCCGTGGCGCTCGCATTTGGCGCCTGGCTGTTCGGCCTCGGTCAAAAACGGCGCGCTGTCGATGGCAAGGGCCTGTTCTCCTTGCTCGCGGCCGCGGCGAGCCTGATCGTAGCGGTCGCGGCGGTCGGTTTCGGGCCGTTCGAGCCATCGCCGGCGGCGGCGACGGCTCCCGCCGCGCGGACCGGCTTGCTCTCCGAGCCGTGGAGCCCGGCCAGACTCGCCGCCTTGCAGGCGGCCGGCACGCCCGCGCTGGTCAACTTCACCGCCGCCTGGTGCGTCACCTGTCAGGTGAACGAGCGCGTCGCCTTCTCCAGCGCCGAGGTTGCCGAAGCGATGAAACGCTCTGGGACGGTCTATCTGGTGGCCGACTGGACCAACCGCGATCCGGCGATCGCCAAGGCGTTGGCCGACGAGGGGCGCATCGGGGTGCCGCTCTATCTCTACTATGCGAAGGGCGCGGCGGCGCCCCAGATCCTGCCGCAACTGCTCAGTCCGGACGTTGTCAAGGCGGCCGTAGAGGGGCGGACTCAAGGTTGAGCCGCCTTGCTCCCTCGCTGGCGAGCGGCTAAGCGCGCGCTGCATGAACGATCCAGGCTCAATTCGTCCCAGGGCCCGCGCCGTGCGCGGCTTTCAAGACCGGCGCGCCGATGTTCTGGCGGCGGAGCGGCGGATCGTGACCGCCGTGGCCGAGGTCTATGAGTCGTTCGGCTTCGAAGTGCTGGAGACTCCGGCCTTCGAATATGCCGACGCTCTGGGCAAGTTCCTGCCCGACGCGGATCGCCCCAACGCCGGTGTCTTCGCTCTGCAGGACGACGACGAACAATGGCTCGCCCTACGCTATGACCTGACCGCGCCGCTGGCGAGATTCGCGGCCGAGACCTGGGCGTCCTTACCCAAGCCCTTCCGTCGCTATGCATTCGGGCCGGTCTGGCGCGACGAAAAGCCGGGCCCCGGGCGGTATCGTCAGTTCACCCAATGCGACGCCGACACCGTCGGCTCCGCCCGGCCGGAGGCGGACGCCGAGATCATCGCCATGGCCGTGGCCGGCTATGCCGCCGCCGGGCTAAGCGCCGGCTCGTATCTCGTTCGGATCAACAATCGCAAGCTGCTCAACGGCCTGATGACCGCCGCCGACGTCACCGATGAGGTGCAACGTCTGGCCGTGCTGCGCGCGGTGGACAAGCTCGACCGCCTGGGCGCGGGGGGCGTTGCCGATCTGCTGGGCGCGGGCCGCCTGGACGAGTCGGGCGCTTTCACCAAGGGGGCGGCCCTGCCGCGCGGCGCCATCGACGCCGTCCTGACCTTCATCGGATCCAAAGGCGAGACACGCTCGGCGACCCTCGACGCCTTGAGCGCCGTGGTCGCCGGCTCCGCCGAAGGCGCCGCCGGGCTGGAGGAGTTGGCGCGGATCGGCGTCACGCTCGATGGTCTTGGCGTCGCCCAATCCGCGGCGGTTTTCGACCCGACCGTCGTCCGTGGGCTGGAGTATTACACCGGCGCGGTGTTCGAGGCGGAACTTGATCTTCCGATCACGGACGAAACCGGCGCCGCTGTTCGTTTCGGCTCGGTTGGCGGCGGCGGACGCTATGACGATCTGGTTGCGCGATTCACCGGCGAAAGTCTTCCGGCCACTGGCTTTTCGTTCGGCGTTTCGCGTCTCGCCGCCGCCCTGGCGACGTCGAGCGTGGCGAAGATGCGGGCCACGCGCGGTCCGATCGTGGTCATCGCCCTCGATTCCGCCCGCATGGGCGAATACTTCGCCGCCGCCGCCGAACTGCGCGCGGCGGGGATGGCGGCGGAAGTCTATCTTGGGGCGAGCGGCATGCGCGCGCAGATGAAATACGCCGACCGGCGCGCCTCACCCGCCGCGATCATTCTGGGCGAGGACGAACTCGCCGCCGGCGCGGTTACCATCAAGGATCTCGATCTCGGTCGCTCCTTGGCCGCCGGGGTCGCGGACAATCGCGTCTGGCGTGAGGATCGACCTGGCCAGGTGACCGCGCCCCGGGCCGAGCTCGTCATGGTCGCGCGCCGCATCCTGGACGCCGCGCGATGAGACTAGAGACGGCGGTTCCGGCGGAGATTCTGAAGGCCGTGCGCGCGCCGTTCGTCGGCGCGGGCGGCGAGATCGTTTCGACGCCGATCGCCGAGCCGCTCAGCCTCTACCTAGACCTGGCCGGCGAGACCCTGCGCGAGCGCCTGTTCCTGGTCCAGGGACCCGGCCGGGAAGAGTTCTGCCTGCGCCCCGATTTCACCCTTGGCGTCACCCTGGCTCACATTGCATCCGGCGCCCCTTCGGGCCTCTATGCTTACGAAGGGCCGGCGTTCCGTGTCGCCCCGCCAGGATCGGACCGCGCCGAGCAATTCCTGCAGATCGGGCTGGAATCCTATGAGGCGGGCGACGCGCCCTTGGCCGACGCGGCCATGGCTTCGCTCGCCTGGCGCGCCGCAGCGGCCGGGGGGCGCGACGATCTCACCCTGACGTTTGGCGACGTCGCTCTGTTCGGGGCGTTTCTGTCGGCCGTGGGGGTCGCCCCGGCGGTGGCGACCCGCCTCAAGGCCGCGTTCTCGCGCCCTTCGCGCCTGGGGCGCGAACTCGATGGCGGCCAGACCGGCGTTCCCGCGAGCGGTCGCCTCGCCGATCTGCTCGTCGGCCTCGACGAAGCGCGGGCCGGAGAGGTGCTTGAGGAAATCTGGACCCTCGCCGGTATTGAGCCGGTGGGCGGCAGGGGAGCCGGCGAAATCGTCCATCGGTTGACCGCCCGGGCGGCCGTCGGCGCCGCGCCGCGTCTGAAGCCCGCGGAGCGCGACGCGATCGCAGGCTATCTCGCCATCGCCGACGAACCCAGGGCGGCGCTGGCCGCCATCGCCGACCTTGCTTCCGGGGCCGCTTTGGATTTGGCGCTTGAAACATGGGAGCGGCGAGCGGCGGCGCTGTCGGCGGTTCCAGCCGGTCGTATGCGGCTGGTCACCAGCTTTCACCGCCCGTTCGGCTACTACGATGGCGTTCTTTTCGAAGTCCGCAGCGCCGCCCTGGCCGAGGATGAGACCGTGGCCGCCGGCGGTCGCTACGACGGTTTGCCGGCCAGGCTGGGCGCGCCGCTGGCGACCGGCGCGGTGGGCTGCATGGTCAGGCCCGCGCGCGCCTGGCGGGGCGGCAAGGCATGAGCGGGCCGCTGATTTTCGCCCTGCCGTCCAAGGGCCGGCTGAAGGATCAGACCGAGGCTTGGCTGGCTGACTGCGGCGTCGGTCTCAGGGTAAGCGGCGGCGCGCGCGGTTATCAGGCTTCCCTGGATGGTTTCGAGGGCGTCGAGGTCCGGCTGACCTCCGCGGCCGACATCGCCGCCGCCTTGGCCGCCGGAGAGGTCCACCTGGGCGTCACCGGCGAGGATCTGCTCCGCGAGGATGGCGGCGAGGCGCTGTTGCTGCTCGCGCTCGGCTTTGGCCGCGCCGACCTGGTGGTCGCCGCCCCCCGTAGCTGGATCGATGTCGAGACCATGGCCGACGTGGACGAGGTCGCCCACGACATCCTGGTCCGCACCGGCCGGCGTCTGCGCGTGGCGACAAAATACGCCATGCAGACGCGCGCCTTCTTCGCCGCCCACGGCCTTGCCGACTACCGCATTGTGGATTCGGCCGGGGCGACCGAGGGCGCTCCCGCGGCCGGGGCCGCCGAACTCGTCGTCGATATCACCACCACCGGGGCGACGCTGGCGGCGAACGGTCTCAAACCGCTTTCCGACGGCTTGATCCTCAACAGCCAGGCGCGACTCGCCGCCAGCGCGCGCGCCGAGTGGGACGCCGGTCGTCTGGAGCTGGCCCGCGGGCTGCTCGCCGTATTCGAGGCGAGAGCGAAGGGGCGGGCCACGGTCAGCTTGGGGTGGCCCCAGACTGATGACGAGCGGGCGCGCGGCGCCTTAGCCGCTCTGGCCAAGACGGGTCGCATCGCGGGCGGGACGCTGATCGATCGCGCCGAGCTGTTTGCGGCCATGGCGTCGCTCGCCGCCGCCGGGATCGGGCCGGTTACGGTCGGCGAGCCGGTCTACGTCTTCGAAGCAGCCTGCGAATCGGCCGATCGCCTAGCCGGCGCGGTTTCGTCGTCAGGCTCGGCCCAGGCTCTCTAGAGCAAGGGTTCGCATGGCCTTATAGTCGAGCTTGCCGTTGGCGGCGCGACGCACTGACGACAGCACCAGCTCGCGCGGAACCTTGTAACCGGCCAGGTGGATCCGGACGTGGGCTGAGAGCGCCTCTAACGTCGGCGTCTCGCCAGGCGCGGCCTCGACGACCGCGCAGATGCGCTCGCCGAATCTGGCGTCCGGTACGCCGACGACGGCGGCGTCGCGCACGTGCGGGTGGAGCTTGATCGCCTCCTCGACCTCCTCGGGAAACACCTTTTCGCCGCCGGTATTGATCACCTGCGAGCCGCGACCCAGCAGCCTCAAGCCCCCATCCGCCTCGACGGTGGCGAAGTCCCCGGGCACTGACCAGCGGCGGCCCTCCATCTCCCAGAAGGTGCGCGCTGTCTTCTCCGGATCCTTGTAGTAGCCAACGGGCAGAAAGCCCGAGACAGCGATCAGGCCGCGTTCGCCTGAACCCGGCTCGACCCGCCGACGGTCCTCGGTGAACACGGCGGTGTTGAGCCCGAGCATGAATTTCGCCGTCTCGGCTGTCGCGCCCGCCGCCGAGGCGGAGGCGCCCAGTCCGACCGCCTCGGACGAACCCAGGCTGTCGTAGATTCCCATCGCGGGAATATGGCGCAACAGGCCCTGCTTGTTCTCCATGCTCCACACCGTGCCGGAGGAGCCAAGACGGATGAGGCTCGACAGGTCCCAGCGCCCGGGGTTGGCATCCAGCGCCTCGAGCATCGGTTGGGCGAACGCCATGCCGACAATCGCCGCCGACCCCGCCCTGAGTCTCTCGACCTCGCTCCAGAATTCATCGGCGTCGAACCGTGTCCCGGGCAGGGTGGCCACCGTACCGCCGTTGGTCAGCGTCATCAGGGCGGTGAATTGGGCCGTGCCGTGCATCAGGGGCGCGGCGGCGATGTTGAGCACCGGTTCAGTAGCGACCGCGCGGGTCGCCGCCTCCTCCAGATTCGCGAGCGGAGGAATCTCCAGAAGCAGATTGCCGCCACCGCCCAGGACGTTGAACAGGTCGTCCTGACGCCACATCACGCCCTTGGGCATACCGGTCGTGCCGCCGGTATAGAGGATCAGCAGATCGTCGCCGGATCGGCCCCACGAAGGCTCGACGCGCGGAATCTCGCTTCCGACGATTTCGTCATAGTCAGCGGCGAAAGCGGGAACCGGCCAGCCGGCCCGCGCGACCGCTATCCACAGTCTGACCTTGGGAAGCTGTTCGCGGATCTGCTCGACCATCGGCGCGAATTGGGCGTGGAAAACCACGGCCTCGGCGTCCGCATTCTCGAACAGATAGATGAGTTCGTCGGCGACGTAGCGATAGTTGGTGTTGACCGGGACAAACCCCGCTTTGAAGGCGGCGAAATAGGTCTCAAGGTACTCCGGCCCATTGTAGAGATAGGCGGCGACCTTGGCCCCCCGAGGAAGGCGGGCGCGGAGGAGCGCGCCCGCGAGGCTATTGGCGCGCGCATCGAATTGGCCCCAGGTGAGCGAGCGATCACCCTGGACCTGGGCCGGACGGTCCGGAACCACGGCCGCGACAGATTCCCAAACATCGGCATAGTTCCACCCGCTCACGGCGTTCTCCATCGTCGGCTACATCGCCATGCCGGTTGCGGTGGGCGCCAAGGCCCGGACGTCAAGAATAGCCGAAACCGCGCCGGCCCGCGCGAAGCGGAGGCTGACCGGGAGGCGATCGCCCGGCCGAAGTGGTCGCTTCAGGCCCTCGAGCATCAGGTGAAACGCGCCGGGCGCCAGGACCGCTTTGCCCTTGCCGGGGACCACTAACGACGGCGCGGCGCGCATGGTCATGACGGTTCCGATCTGACGGCTCTGATGGATCGACACCTTGACGGCCGCCGCGCTGGAGGCCCCGATCAGCTGGTCGGCGGCGGCGCTGCGGTTGATGATGGTCATATAGCCCGCGGCGTTCATGCCCGCCGCGGCGACGGGCCGGGTCCAAGCGTTTATCACCGCGATCGGCGCCGCCGGGCGGCCGACCGCGTTCGCGCCCACGGTCGCGATGATGAGGCCCGCGAGCGCGAGGCGGTGTTGAAGTGGGCGAAGGGTCATGGTCGAACCGCTTATGCCCCCCGTGGCCTCGAAGGCAAGGACGCCGGTGCGCTCTCGTTTGCCCCGCCGCCGCGCACGAACAGCAAACCGACAAAGCCGATTGCGAGCAGCACAGTGATCGTGGCGAACCCACCTTGCTGGGTTTTGAAAATTCGCGTGCCTTGATTGACCAGGAACGGTCCCAACCAGCTCGTGGCTGTTCCGGAAAGGGCGAAAACGCCAAAAAACGCGCCGGTCTGCTCCGGCGGCGTCAGGCGCGTAAGCAGGGTGCGGCTGGACGCGAAATGGGCGGTTATGAACACCGCGTTGGAGAAGCCGATGGCGAGAAACACCCACTCCGGCACGGTGCGGAAAAACGGTCCGTTCCACAGCGGTGCGTGGGCCGCCGGGTTCCAATGCCAGAGGTAGAGGATTGTGTCGGGTCCCATGCCGAGCATGGCCAGGATGCCCAGGAGGCTCATGCCGATCTCGATCTGCACCGCTCGTTTGGGCCCAACGGCATGGTCCAGCACGAGGCCGATGACGCCGCCCAATGTCGCCAGCACCGAGAGGATAATGCCGAAGAGCAGCATCTCCAGCGCGCCCCACTTCATCACCCCCACCGCGTAGACCCCCGCATAGATGAGGATCGAGGTCATGCCATCGTAGTAGAACATCCGCGAGACGAGGAAGACGGCGGCGTTGCGGATGCGGCCCACGGTTCTGACCATGGTCCACAGTTCCGCCGCGCCGCCTTTGAGGGCGGCTAGCACGGGCACGCCGGTGCCGGGCGCGTCGGGGGTGAACAAGAACAACGGGATCGCGCCCAGGGCGAAGAGGCCCGCCGCCAGCAGAGCGACCACACGCTCCGGTTCATGCAGAGCGCGGCTCAGGCCGAAAAGGGGCTGGTGGGGCAGCCAGCCCCAGCTTGCCGTCTGCGGCAGGCCGGGGAGGGCGAAGGCCCAGGCGGTGAAGCCCAGCGCCAGCACGGCGAACAGGTTGGCTAGCGCCAGGGCGAGCCCCGAAGCCTTGTGGGCCGCTGAAAGGCCCGCCGCTCGCACCAGCAAGGAATTGTGCAGAACCTCGGACCAACTGAACAAGAGGCCAATCACTGTGGCGAGCGCCATGGTCTCGGTAACCGAAAGGCCAGTGTGGTCGGACTTGGTCCACCACAGCCCGGCGATCATCGGGACCATGAGGACGACGATCACGCCCAGCCAGATCTTACGCCGCCCCAGTTTGTCGATCGACGCGCCCAGGAACGGCGCGGTGGCCATCACCGCCCAGCCGGAATACTGGCTCCATTGGGAGATGACTTCCTGGCCCCTAACCGGATCGCCGACCACGGTGGCGGCCACATAGGGCATGAAGATGTAGATGGTGACGAGGATCACATAGGGGTCGCGGACGCCCTCGAACAGCGACCAGCAGACAGCGCCGAGCGAAAGGCGCGTTCCACGCGGTGAGGGGACGGAGGCCGCCGCGCTCAGATCGGCTTCCTGAATGAGCTCGGTCATTGCGGCCTCCCTTTAACGGAACCTACCATCGGGAGGCGTCCTTATTGTCACCTTAGTCGAGGCGTTCGTTTTGAGGGAAGCGCCAGGGCGGTCGCGGTCGCTCGCCATCGTCGGTATGGTTGGCCGTGGCCGACATTTTGGGAACACGTGATTTTTCTGGAGCGAGCGTGCGCGGATCAATCCTTCTCGTCCTGGTTGTGAGCCTGGGGGCGCTTGGCGGCGGCGCCGCCGCCGACCCCTATGACGACGCTCAGGCGGCGCTCGCGCGCCACGACACCGCCGGCGCCATGCGTCTGTTTCGCGAGGCGGCCGATCGCGGCGACGCCGCCGCGCAATACAATCTCGGCCAGCTCTATAGCCAAGGCGCGGGCGCGCCGGCCGACTTCAGGAATGCCGCCCTCTGGTTCGGCAAGGCGGCCAATCAGGGGAATCCCGGCGCCGAGTTCAACCTCGGCCGTCTGTATCAGGAGGGGCGGGGCGTTCGCCGAGACAAGGCCGCGGCGGTGCGGTGGTATCTCAAGTCCGCCGGCCAAGGCTACGTGGACGCGCAGGTCCGGTTGGCTTCGATGTACGCCAAGGGCGACGGCGTCGCCGAGGACCGGGCGGAGGCGGCAAAATGGTATGGCGAGGCGGCTCGCCACGGGGACGCGGGCGCCACCTTGGACCTGGCCTTGATCCGAGCTCAGGGACCGATCGTGCCGCAAGACTCCATCGGGGTTGGTCAGCCGGTCTTCAAGGAGAGCATGAATCGCGTCTTCGGTTCCGGGCAATGGCGGGAGACCGGTGGCTACCGCACGATCGCCACGGAAAATCGGCTGCGCGCGGAGGGCGCCTTGACCGTGCCGGTTGGCGTCGTCTCGCGTCATTCCATGGGCACGCCCGACGCGCCGGGCGCCTACGACATCGTCGTCAGAGGCATGTCGCCCGATCAGGCGGCGGTAAAGATTCGACGCTCTGGCATTGCCTATCGGCGCCTGTTTCCCGAGGGAGTCCACGGATCCCAGGGCGCGCACCTGCACGTCGAGCCACTCCTCGCCCAACTGCGCGAGGCGATCTGGCGTCGGACGGCGCCGGGCGACCGCCACCCATCGGCCGCCGTCAGCCCGGCGGCTCCGCCTGATGCGAAGAGGGACGACGCCGAGGCCCTGAGCCTGCTCCGCAGCGCGGCCGCGCGCGGCGATGTTTGTGCGAGGCAGGCGCTCGGCGGCCGGGCGCCAAGCGGCGAGGCCTCCGCGCGCGCCTACCTATCGCTTCAGAAATCGAAGTCTTGCGGCTAGGCGGAACGTAACCATGTCTGCGGCGTTGCGCCGGCGGCCCCCGGCAAACCGTCGTGGGGAACCAAACGCGGGGGAACCGCCTCTCAATGTATTCCCCCGATGCGTAGATCGCGAGTTTCCCGATGAAGATTGCCCAGGTCGCCCCGCTGTATGAAGCTGTCCCGCCCAAGCTGTATGGCGGAACCGAACGCGTCGTTGCCCACCTTACCGACGCTCTGGTGGACTTGGGTCACGACGTCACCCTGTTCTCAAGCGCGGATGCTCAGACCAAGGCCGCGTTGGTCCCGGTGCGCAATCAAGCCATCCGCCTTGACCCGGCGCCCCTGAAATCTGATCTGGCGGCTCACCTGTCGATGTTGAACGAGGTTCGCCGCCAGAAGGACCGTTTCGATATCATCCACTTCCACGTGGACATGGTGCATTTCCCGTTGTTCGAGGACATCGCTCCGCGAACCATCACCACCCTCCATGGCCGGCTCGACCTGAAGGATCTGCCTGAAGTCTATCGGCGCTGGCCAAAATACCCACTGGTGTCCATTTCCAACGCTCAGCGCGCCGATCTGCCGTTCGCCAATTGGGTCGGCACCGTCTACCACGGCATGCCAGAGGCCCTTTATACCTTCAGCCCCAAGGCCGACGGCTATCTCGCTTTCCTGGGGCGGATTTCACCGGAAAAAGGTCCGGATCGGGCCATCGCCATCGCCAAGCGGCTGGGGATGAAGCTCAAGATCGCCGCCAAGGTCGACGCGGCTGACGCGACCTATTTTGAAACCGAGATTCGCCCGCTGCTCGATCATCCGTTGATCGAGTTCATCGGCGAAATCGGCGACCATCAAAAGGCGGCGTTCCTGGGCGGCGCCGAGGCTTTGCTCTTTCCGATCAAGTGGCCGGAGCCGTTCGGCCTGGTCATGATCGAGGCCATGGCCGCCGGTACGCCGGTCATCGCCTATCGCTATGGTTCGGCGCCGGAAGTCATCGACGAAGGAATCACCGGCTTCCTGGTCGATAGCGAAGAAGAGGCTGCCGCCGCGGTGATCCGCGCCCGCGGGCTCGATCGGCGTGAGATTCGCCGCCGCTTCGATCGGCGATTTTCCTCCGTCGCCATGGCGCGCGGCTATCTCGATCTCTACGCCGACCGATTGGCGCGTTGCCCCTACGCGCCGGAACTTGCGTCGGCGCGAGTCCCGACCGAAAAGCAGGGCCCCGTCGCCAACATCGCCTGAGTCTCCCGCCCTCGCCCATGGACGATCTCGCCGCTCCCCAACCATTGGATTCCGACGAGGGCGCCCGGGGCGAGGAGGATATTCATCGCGTTTCGCTCAAGGACGGCGACAGCTTTCTCGTCTGCGATTCCTGGGGAGATGTGGGGGGCGGCGCCGACGGACTGTTCTGTAACGATACGCGCATCCTGTCGCGCTTAAGTCTGTTGATCGGCGGCAAGCGCCCTTCCCTGCTGAGCTCCAGCCTATCGGCCGACAACGCCGTTTTCACGGTTAACGGCGCCAACCGCGCCTTGCC
>DATCEL010000098.1:0-6173 GCA_036510115.1 Caulobacteraceae bacterium | reverse complement strand
CGCCAGCGGAAGGGTCGTAGAAGCGAAGGAGCAGGCGGAACACGGTGCTCTTGCCCGATCCGGATGGCCCGACCAGCGCGACCCGCTCGCCCGATCGAACCTCAAGCGAAAAATCGTCCAGCGCGAGGGTCTCGCGTCCGGGATAGGCGAAACTCACGCCTTCGAAACGCACCTCGCCCTTGGCCGGAGTCGGCATCGGCGTTGGACGCTGGGGCGCGGCGATGGCCGGGGTCGTATCCAACATATCGACAATGCGCGCCGCGGCCCCCGACGCCTTCTGGATCTGACCCCAGACTTCGGAAAGGTCGCGAACGCAGGTCGCGGCGACGAAGGCCAGGATCAACAGTTGGAACAGATTGCCGGGGGCCAGGGTGTGATGGACGATCACCGCCAGGGCGCACTCGTAGAGCAGCGTCAGCATGCCCGCGAAGATCAGGGCGATCATCATGCTGGACATCAGTCCGCTGACCCGAAGGCGGGCGCGCGAGGCGAGGAAGGCGTTTTCGATGGCCGCGTTGAACCGTTCGGCGACGAGTTCTTCCTGGCCGAACGCCTGAACGGTGTCGATCGCTTCCAGACCCTCGCCGGCGTGCCCGACCGCCTCGGCGAAGCGGTCCTGCGCGCGCACCGAAAGCCGCTGGATTCTGCGCCCGACCAGGAACAGCGGCGTCAGCAACAACGGGATCAGGACCAGGATCAGGCCGGTGATGTTCGGACTGACCAGCACCATCAACACCAGCGCGCCGCCCAATGTCAGCGCGTTGCGCAGAGCGCCGGGGAGGATGATCCCGACGGTGCCTTCGACAATGGTCATGTCGGTGGTGAGCCGCGAGAGCACCTCGCCGGTCTTGAGTTCGCGGAAATGGGCCAGATCCAATCCGAGAATATGCCGGAACACATCCTGGCGCAGATCGGCGATGACCCGCTCGCCGAGCTTGTAGGTGAAATAGAGACGCAGTCCGGTGGTCGCGGCAAGCGCGCCGGCGGTTGCTCCTAAGATCAGAAAGACGTGTTCGAGGGCCGAGCGATTGTGAAGTTTCACACCCTGGGCGATGACCATCTGCGGCCCGAATGTAAGCGCCAACAGCGCCCCAGCCGACAGGAGAAGGAAGAGCAGACCGAGCACGGTGTCCGGCCAGTGTCGCAGGAGCAGGGGCCATAGCCGGGCCATCGGCCGGCCGGTCCCGGCTTGGCGCGCTCTGCTGGATTTTGATGATCGGCCGTTGACGCCCAGACCGGGGTCGGCGACCAGACCCGCTGACGGCCCCCTCGCCGTCCGACTGTCGGCCGCCTCGTTCATCGTTGCCTCATATCAAGCGCCGCTCGACGCGCGGCGCCCTTATCGACTATCAGACTCCGGGGCGATGTCGATAATGACGCGATAGCGCCTCCCGTGCCATGATCTCGGCGAACTTCTCCTTAAGCGAACATTCTTCAGCGGACGACCTGACTTGATCCCGACGCCTACAGCGCCCGACCGAACGATCCGACCCGGCGATTTCTCGACTTTGAGCGAATCTCTCGATTGCGCGGCCCTTGGGCCGACGGGCGTCAATCTGCATTCCGCGCGCGGCGAACTTGTCGAGGTTTTACCCTACGCGAAGCTGCGCGAACAGGCGATGGCGCTCGCCGGGCGATTGCTGGCGGCGGGACTCTCCTCCGGAGATCGCGTGGCCTTGGCCGCCGAATCCAGTGGCGACTTTCTGCGCGCCTTTTTCGCCTGCCAGTATGCCGGCCTCGTGCCCGCGCCAACGCCTCTGCCGGCGCCCTTCGGCGGGAAAGACGCCTATGTCGCCCATATCCGCAGGATGTTGGTCTCGGCCGACGTGCGCGCGGCTTTCGCGCCGCCTGAACTGGGCGCCTGGTTCGCCGAAGCAGCGGAAGGGCTGCGCCTGGCAATGGCCGGATCGCTTCTGGATCTTCCCGTGACCGGCGACGCCGCCCTTCCAGCGCCAGATCCGGCCTCCCTCTGCTATCTGCAATATTCCTCTGGCAGCACCCGATTTCCCGTCGGGGTCGCCGTTTCGCAAAGCGCCCTGATCGCCAATGTCTCCGCCATCGGAGGACGACAGGGACTGCGCGTCGGCGCCGCCGACCGGGCCGTCTCCTGGCTGCCGCTCTATCACGACATGGGGCTGGTCGGGATGTTGCTCACCGGCATGGCCTTCCAGGTAACGGTCGATCTGTTGCCGACCGCGGCCTTCGTGCGTCGACCTGGGCTGTGGCTCGACATGATGTCGCAGCGCGGGGGCACCATCTCCTACGCTCCCACATTTGGCTATGACTTGGCCGCGCGGCGCGCGGGCGCCCTACACATTGACGCTCTCGACCTCTCGCGATGGCGCATCGCCGGGGTTGGCGGCGACATGATTCGGCCCGGCCCACTGCGCGCCTTCGCCGAGGCCTTTGAGCCCGCCGGGTTCGATTCAGCCGCCTTTGTGGCCAGTTACGGAATGGCCGAAGCGACTTTGGCGCTTACGATCGCTCCTATCGGCGAGGGCCTGCGCACTGACACCGCCGACCTGGAGCGTTTGGAGCAGGCGAGCGTCGCCACCGCGCCCGCGCCGCGCTCCCGGGGCCGCGAATTCGCGCTTTGCGGCCAGGTTCTGCCTGGCCACCGCCTCGAGATTCGTGACGAGCGGGGCGTGCAGCTGGCCGATCGCCAGGTTGGACGTATTTTCGCCTCCGGCCCCAGCCTGATGAAGGCTTACTTCGGGGCCGCCGACGAGACGAGGCGGGTTCTTTCGGCTGACGGGTGGCTGGATACCGGCGACCTCGGCTATCGCCTGGACAATCAGATCGTTGTCACGGGACGGGCGAAAGATCTGATCATTGTTCACGGTCGCAATGTCTGGCCGCAGGACCTGGAGTGGACCGCGGAGCGTCAGGTCGAGGCCCTGCGAAGCGGAGACGTGGCCGCGTTTCAGGTGACCACCGACGAAGACGAAAAGGTCGTGGCGCTGGTGCAATGCCGCACGCGCGAGCCGGACAAACGCGCGGAGCTGCGCGCCAGTGTCGCCACCACCCTGCGCGTCACTCACGGCTTGGAGGTGGAGGTGGTTCTGGCGCCGCCTCACAGCCTGCCGCAGACGTCCTCCGGCAAACTCAGTCGTTCGCGTGCGCGATCGCTGTATCTCTCAGGCGCCTTTCAGGACGCGAGCCAGGCGGTCACGGCCTGACGGCGAGCGGCCAGATCGTGGCCCTGGCCGGCGCCACGGGCTTCCTCGGTCGCAGGCTCGTTCGCCTCCTGGCCGCCCGCGGCTGGCGGGTGCGGGCGCTTGTGCGCCGCGCGTCCGACCAAGCCTGGCTGGCCGATGCCGGCCACGAGACAGTCATGGGCGATCTTGCCGATCCGCAGGCGCTGGCTCGCCTGGTGGCCGGCGCGGACGTCACCATCAACTGCGCCGGCCTCGTCAAGGCGCGGGACAAGGTCGCGTTCTTGCAGGTCAATCGCGATGGCGCGGGCCGCCTGGCGGCCGCGTCGAGGGGACGACATGTCCTGGTGTCGTCTCTCGCGGCGCGCACGCCGGAACTCTCCGACTATGCGGCCAGCAAGCGCGCTGGCGAAGACGCCGCCCGAGAAGCGGCCGGGGTTCGGCTGGCGATTCTGAGACCGCCGGTCATCTATGGCCCCGGAGACCGGGAGACGCTGGCCCTGTTTCGCTTGGCCAAACGATCGCCGGTCGCACCGCTCCTTGCCGGGCCGGCGGCCCGCCTGGCTCTGGTCCATGCGGATGACGTCGCCGAATCGATTCGCGATCTTGTGGAGCGCCCGGAGCTTGACGGCGTCTATGCGGTGGGCGGCCAGCGGCCGGGGGGTTACGCCTGGTCCGAGATCATGACGGCGGCGTGGGCGCAGATGGGGCGCGCGCCACGACTGGCGCGACTCCCTTCATGGAGCGTCATGGCCGCCGCGGCCGTGTCCGAAATGACCACCCCCTTACGCCGCTCCCCTCCGATCTTCACCCGGGGCAAGGCGCGAGAAATCCTGCACCCCAGCTGGTCTGTCGATGAGAGCGAACTCGTCCCGGCTGGACCGCCCGCGCAATTTTCGCTCGCTTCCGGCTTCGCCGATACGGCGGCTTGGTATCGCGAGGCGGGCTGGATCTAGGCAAGACAATCCGAACGCGCCCTGTCGGTCGCCACCTATTTTCGCAATTTCGTCGAACGAGCTATAGGCTTCATCGACTTAGGGCCGTGGTTGAAGCGTGGGCGGCAAAACTGTTACGGTGCACACTGACTCTCTGAACCGGGGTAGTGGGGTGGAAAAAGACGGGATGCGCCAACTCCGGCAACTCGCTTTAGTGGAAGACAAGGTGGACCCGTCCGAGAGAGTCATTCGCGAGGACATTTCCACGATCTTCGCGCAGGTACTGGGCCACCCAGTCAACGTCAGCGACCACACGGACATTGTCGAGGATCTCGGCATGGATTCGCTTGGAGTGATGAATTTCGTCATGGCGATCGAAGACTTCTATGATATCTCGATCCCTCTCGATCGGATCACTCAGATACAGACAGTCGGTGATCTGATTCACGCGGTCGAAGACCTGCGGAGCGGGACCTAAGAATGACAATACTCGCCAAACACGCCGCTCAACGGCTCGTCTATGAGACCCTGCATTCGCACGGCGTCGATGTCCAATTCGACAGCGTTTTGTCGCCGACGGAAGGCATGCTGGATGGCCGCAGAACGATCCTGCTGGGCACCAACAACTATCTCGGCCTGACTTTTGACCCCGACTGCATCCGTGAGGCGGTTGAAGCGACACAGAGCCAGGGGACAGGTACGACAGGTTCGCGCGTCGCCAACGGCACCTACGGCAGCCACATCAAATTAGAGAGAGCGTTGGCCGACTTCTATGGCCGGGAACACGCGATGGTGTTCAGCACCGGCTATCAGGCCAATCTCGGCGTGCTTTCGACGCTTGTCGGCCGCGGCGACCACCTGCTGCTGGATGCCGACAGCCATGCCAGCATCTACGACGGCTCGCGCCTCGGCCATGGCGAAGTGATTCGTTTCCGGCACAACAACCCGGATGACCTCTACAAACGGCTCCGCCGCTTGGCCGGCCAGCCGGGCGACAGGCTGATCGTCGTCGAGGGCATCTATTCCATGCTCGGCGACACCGCGCCTCTGAAGGAAATCGCCGCGGTCAAGCGGGAAACCGGCGCCTATCTTCTCGTCGACGAAGCCCATTCCCTGGGCGTCCTGGGCGAGAAGGGCCGAGGCCTCGCCGAGGCCGCGGGCGTGGAAGCGGACGTCGATTTCATCGTCGGCACGTTCTCCAAGAGTCTGGGCAGCGTCGGCGGTTTTTGCGTTTCCGACAGCCCGGACTTCGACGTGATGCGCATCGTCTGTCGGCCCTACATGTTTACCGCATCTCTGCCCCCGGGCGTCGTCGCTTCCACGCTCGCGGCTCTTTCGCGTCTGCAGCGCGAACCTTCGTTGCGGACCGATCTGATGCGCAATGCCCGTCGCCTCTATGATGGCTTGCAGGCCATGGGATTCCAGACAGGCCCCGAGGCCAATCCGATCATCGCCGTGGCGATGCCCGATCAAGAAACGGCGGTGGCTTTCTGGAAGATGCTCCTCGAATCGGGGCTCTACCTCAACCTCGCCATACCGCCGGCCACGCCATCCGACGTCTGCCTGCTGCGCACCAGCGTCAGCGCCGCTCATTCTTCCCAGCAGATCGACAAAGCCCTGGCCATTTTCGCCGATGTAGGTCGGCGGCTGGGCTTCCTCGATTCCGGACGGCGGCGCGCCGGCGGGGTCTCCTGACGACGTGACTTCCTTGGCGCTCGCCGCCCCGATTCGACGCAAGACCAACTGGCGGCCGTCGATTCTCGATGGCTATCTGCTGCGCATGCTGGCCATGCCGGCGCTGGGCGTCCTGGGCGTCACTCTGGTCGCCTTCCTGCTCGACCAAACCCTCAGGCTGATCACTCAGCTCGAAGCCAATGGCGCCCGCATGGGCTACCTGTTCGGGCTGGTCAGCAATCTCGTCCCCTATCAGCTCGGCCTGGCGCTGCCAGCCTCGTTTTGCGTCGCCATGTTCATCGTCATTGCCCGGCTTGGCGACGATTCTGAACTGGATGCGATCCTTGCCGGCGGCGTTTCGTTCGAGCGCATCGCCGCGCCGCTGGTCTTTGTCGGCGTCATTCTTGGC
>DATCEL010000097.1:0-2773 GCA_036510115.1 Caulobacteraceae bacterium | reverse complement strand
GGCCTGCGCGTGCTCTCGGGCGCGGAAGAGGCGAGGTTCGCCGCGCTGGGGGTGATCGCGGGCGCGCCCAGGGTCGAAGGTCTGGTTGGCGACCTCGGCGGCGCCAGTCTCGAATTGACCCGCATCGTCGGCGGCGAGCCGGGGGCCGGCGTCACCCTGCCTCTAGGCCCCTTCGCGTTCGACTCCCCGTTCGACGCCGCCCGGGTGAAAACGGCGGTGGCGCGGGAATTGAAGACCGTAAAGGCGGAGTTCAGCGCCAAGACCTTTACAGCGGTCGGCGGCGCGTGGCGCAACCTCGCGCTGCTGCACATGCGGCTTTCCGACTATCCACTCGGCATCATCCATCAGTACGAACTGAGCCGAGGCGACGCCCTGGAGGCGGCAAGGTTCGTCGAACAGCAGTCGCGCGGCTCGCTGGAACGGATCGACGGTATTTCGCGACGACGGGTGGAGGCCCTACCGCACGCCGCCGCAGTCCTAGAGGCCCTGGTGGACAGCCTGGGCGTACAGCGCGTGGCGATCTCGGCCTACGGCCTGCGCGAGGGGCTTCTGTTTGACGCGATGAGCCGGCGCACGCGCGCCCTGGACCCGTTGGTGGCGGGTTGCGCTTCGCTCGGCGGCCGGCCGCAGGCGGCCGAGGCTCTCGGCGAAGCGCTCGATCTCTGGCTTCAGCCAGCGTTCGCCAATCTGGAGCCTCTGTTCGGATCCCGCGATGGCGCTCTTCTGGCGGCGGCGTGCCGCCTGGCCGATTTCGGGGCGCAACTGCATCCCGACCACCGCGCCGACCTGGTTTTCGAACAGGTGCTGCGCGCGCCGATCGCCGGTGTCGACCATGCCGAGCGCGTGTTTCTGGCCTGCGCGGCTTTCGCCCGCCACACCGCTTCGACAGTCATGCCCGGACCGCATATCGTCGCCAAACTCCTCGGCCCGGAGCGCTATCGGCGGGCCAGGGCCCTCGGCGCCGCGATCCGGCTCGGCTGCGACCTCTCCGGCCGGGGACCCGAGCTTCTCGGCAAGGCGCGGCTGGATTTTAAATCCGGCGCCGTCGTCCTTCAGGCCGACCCCGGTTGGGAAGCCACCCTGCTCGGCGAAGCGATCGCCAAGCGCGCCGCGACCCTGGCCCACCTCCTCGACCGCGAGCTCAAGGTGAAGCGCGCGCCGGCGCCGGTCCTGGCGATGGTCCGCGGCGCCGCGAGCTGAAATTCACTCGCTTGGCGTTCGCGGGCGCCGGCGCACCTCGACAACCCGCACCTTGGCCCCATCCAGGACCAGCGCCAGTTCGCCGCGTTTCAGCCTGAGCGCATCCTCGCCGAAGGCTTCGCGCCGCCAACCCTCGAGGGCCGGGGTTTCAGCATCGTCGTCGGCGGCGATCTTCTCCAGATCGCTGACCGTGGCGATGAGTTTTGACGCGACTTGAGAGTCTTCCGCGCGCGCCTTGAGCAATACCTTGAGCAATTCGACCACCGCCCCGGTGGGCGCGGAAGCGGCCCTGGCCGGTCGCTTCGCTTCGGGAGGGTGTTGCTCGGCGGCGGCGATACCGCCGCGAATGACGCCGAGAACCTCCTCGGCGAACCGTGAAGTGGCAAATCCCCTGGGCACGGATCGCAGTCGGCCGAGGGCGTCGAGATCCGTCGGCGCCTGCGTCGCCAGTTCGTCGATGGCGTCGTCCTTGAGGATCCGGCCGCGCGGCTGGTCGCGCGTTTGCGCCGTCCGTTCGCGCCAAGCCGCCAGGGCGCGCAGGACAGCCAGATATTTGGGCGCGTGGCGCCGTGGCTTGAGGCGCTTCCAGGCGTTCTCCGGTTCGGTGTCGTAGAGCGCCGGATCGACCAGGGCGGCCATCTCTTCCATGACCCACGCCAGACGCCCCGACTCTTCCAGACGGGCGCGCAGCAGGGGGTAGAGCTTGGCCAGATGAGTGACGTCGCCGAGGGCGTAGACGAGTTGGGCTTCGCTCAGCGGCCGCCGGGCCCAGTCGGTGAAGCGGCTCGACTTGTCGACGTCGGCGCCCAGCATCTGGCGGACGAGCACGTCATAGGCGACCTGTTCTGGAAAGCCGGCGGCCATGCCGGCGATCTGGGTGTCGAACAGCGGTCGCGGCATGGCCTCCAGAATATTGAGAATCTCCACGTCCTGGCGCGCGGCGTGGAACACCTTCAAAATGGATTGGTCGCGCATGACATCGAGAAACGGCGCCAGGTCGAGGCCGGGCGCCAGGGGGTCGATGACGGCTTCCGCCTCTCCGGCGGCGGCCTGGATCAGGCACAGCTTCGGCCAATAGGTCGACTCGCGCATGAATTCGGTGTCGACAGCCACGAAGGGCTGTCCTCGAACCCGCTGGCAAAAGAGCGCGAGTTCGGCCGTGGTCGTGATCGGCGTCATCGGCTAGCTATAACCCCGGCAGGCGGCGAGTCTGCAAGGGTGAGACGCTCCGAACCCTGAAACTTTAAGCAGGCGAGGCCCCTGAACATGACCCTTCCGCCGAACGGCATGACCTACGCCGGGGCTGGCGTGGATATCAACGCCGGTGAAGCGCTGGTTCAGCGGATCAAGCCCCTGGCGCGGGCAACCCGGCGCCCAGGCTCCGACGCCGGGCTCGGCGGTTTCGGCGCCCTGTTCGATCTGAAGGCGGCCGGTTACGCCGACCCGCTACTGGTCTCGACCACCGATGGGGTCGGCACGAAGTTGAAGGTCGCCGCCGAGACCGGCCTGCACGCGACCGTTGGCATCGATCTGGTGGCCATGTGCGTCAACGATCTGCTGGCCCAGGGAGCCG
>DATCEL010000096.1:0-3942 GCA_036510115.1 Caulobacteraceae bacterium | reverse complement strand
CGGCCAGTTATGAGCTGGCCATCGAAGCGGCGTGCGATCTGACCGACGCGCCGCGCGCCTGAAGCCCTTGAGCACGAACAACAAGGCGGAACGCCGAATGCCAAACCCCAAGGTCCCGACCCCCAGCGCCGCCACCGACCTGGTGCGCGAACTGGCCGCCATTTTGAACGAGACCGGTCTCTCCGAAATCGAGGTCGAACGCGAAGGTCAGAGAATCCGCGTGGCCAAGTCCCTTTCCCCTGGTGTGGTCCAGACCTACGCGCCGACGCCGGCGCCCGTTCCCGGCGCGACCGCCGCCTCCATGCCATCGCCGGCGGTCGAGCCGGAAGCGGCTCATGCCGGCGAAACAGTGACCTCGCCGATGGTTGGCACGGTCTATCTTCAGCCCCAGCCGGGCTCGCCGCCCTTCGTCAAGGTCGGCGACACGGTGGCCGCTGGTCAGACGCTGTTTCTGGTCGAGGCGATGAAGACAATGAACCCGATCCCCGCGCCCCGGGCCGGCGTCGTGCTTGAGCTGCTGGTGGCCGATTCGCAGCCGATCGAGTTCGGCGAGCCGCTCGCGGTCATCGGCTAGAGACCATGTTCGAGAAAATTCTCATCGCCAATCGCGGCGAGATCGCCTTGCGGATTCACCGAGCCTGCAAGGAGATGGGCATCGCCACCGTGGCGGTGCATTCCCAGGCCGACACCACCGCCATGCACGTGCGCCTCGCCGACGAAAGCGTCTGCATCGGCCCCGCGCCCGCAGCCAAAAGCTATCTCAACATCCCCTCGATCATCGCCGCATGCGAGATCACCGGCGCTCAAGCGGTGCACCCGGGCTATGGCTTCCTGTCGGAGAACGCGCGCTTCGCCGAGATCGTTAACGCTCACGGCATGACCTTCATCGGTCCCAAGCCCGAACACATCCGGGTCATGGGCGACAAGATCGCGGCCAAGAAGGCGGTCAAGGCGGCTGGCATTCCCGTGGTGCCGGGATCGGAGGGCGCGCTCGAGACCGAGGCCGAGGCTCTGGCGGCGGCGGAGGCCATCGGCTTCCCGGTCCTGATCAAGGCGGCCGCCGGCGGCGGCGGGAGAGGCATGAAGGTCGCCAAGTCGCGGGACGAGGTCGCCGAGGCCTACGCCACGGCCAGAGCCGAAGCCCGTTCGGCCTTCGGCGACGACCAAGTCTATATGGAGCGCTATCTCTCCACGCCCAGGCACATCGAAGTGCAGGTGATCGCCGACGCTTTCGGCGCGGTCTGTCACCTGGGCGAGCGCGACTGCTCTCTCCAACGCCGCCACCAGAAGCTGATGGAGGAAGCCCCCTCCCCGGCCATCGACGCCGAAACCCGCGCGCGGATCGGGGGAATCGTTGTCGAGGCGATCAAGGCCATCGGCTACCTCGGCGTCGGCACCATCGAATTCCTCTACGAGAATGGCGAGTTCTTTTTCATCGAGATGAACACCCGCCTGCAGGTGGAACACCCGGTCACCGAGGCGATCACCGACATCGATCTGGTGCGCGAGCAAATCCGCGTCGCCGCCGGCCTGCCGCTGTCTTTCACTCAGGATGAGATCGAATTCGAAGGCCACGCCATCGAGTGTCGGATCAATGCCGAGAACCCACGCACCTTCGCCCCTTCGCCTGGCCTCGTCACTGACTTCCATTCGCCCGGCGGCCTTGGCGTTCGTCTCGATTCGGCGCTCTACGCCGGCTATTCCATCCCGCCCTACTACGACAGTCTGGCCGGTAAGCTGATCGTGCATGGCCGGGACCGGACCGAATGCATCGCCCGACTGAAGCGTTCGCTGGGAGAGATGGTGGTGGCCGGCATCGACACCTCCATTCCGCTGTTTCAGGAGCTTCTGGTCGAGCCTGACATCCTCGAGGGTCGCTATCATATCCATTGGCTGGAGCGTTGGATCGCCGCCCAGGGCTGAGCTCGGAGCGTGGCTTGCACGACTTCACCGCCGAAGACCTTATCGATTGCTACCGCCGCGGCGTCTTTCCGATGGCCGATGCGCGCCACGACGAGCGTCTGTTCCTGGTCGATCCCGTACGGCGCGGAATCATTCCGCTGGACCGTTTCCATCTGTCGCGACGCCTGGCGCGCACAGTACGCTCGGGCCGCTTCGAGATACGGGTGGACAGCGCCTTCGGGGCGGTGGTCGAGGCCTGCGCCGCGTCCCGGCCCGGGCGTCTTGAGACGTGGATAAATCATACCATTCAGGCGCTTTGCCTGACTCTCTTCGAGCGCGGCCAAGCCCATAGCGTGGAGAGCTGGCGGGCCGGTCGCCTCGTCGGCGGCCTCTACGGCGTGACGGTGGGCGCGGCGTTTTTCGGCGAAAGTATGTTTCGTATCGAACGGGACGCCAGCAAGGTCGCCCTGGCCGATCTCGTGGAGCGGCTCCGCGCCGGCGGCTTCACCTTGCTCGACGCCCAGTTCGTCACCGACCACCTGGAAAGCCTCGGCGCGGAGGAAATCTCCCGCGACGAATACCGGCGGCGGCTGACCGCGGCCCTGTCCAGGAATGGTGATTTCAGCGGCGCCTACGGAGCGGGAGCGGACGAGGTGCAGGACTCCAGCCAGGCGTCGTAGACAGGATGTTCGAAGGGATGCAGATCGGGTGAATCGGCGAACATCCAGCCCCGATAGATTTCGCGGCTCGGCCGGGCCGCCGCGCCTGGCGGCGCCAGAGGCTCGGAATCGATGACCAGATAGGCCGAAGGCCTCGGCAGCGCCGCCGCGGGCCCCCGCGTCTCGCAGGTCTTCACGGTGAAGATCAGCGTCTTGTAGCGCACGCGCCGGCCGACCGGCGCTTCGAAACGCAAGGTCTCGGCGGTGACCTTGTCGAGAACGCGCAGGATAGCCGTCGGACTGCGGACCGGCGGCGGAGGTCCAGGCGGAATTTCCGGCTTGGGCGGCTCGATCGCCACCGGCTTCGGGGGAGCCTTCGCCGGTGCGGGGGTTGGTTGCTCCGGCGTCACATTGGCGGATTCTTCCGCCGTCGCGTTCGATGGAACCTGGATCGGCTGCTGCGGTGGCGAGGGAAGAACGACCGGCGCGACCGCGTTCTCGGGCGCCTGCTGGGCATGGGCGACGGTCAAGCAAGACGCCGCGGCCAAAGCCAGGATAATCGCCTTCGATTTCAATCGGGAATCCAAGGCTGGTAGTCGCCGCTCGCGGGGGCACGGTCGCCGCCGCGGGCAATCGAGCCCCTCGGTCGCCACGCCCGTGGCGTGCCCGTCAGATTTGGCAGATGATCCTTCTCCCAGGCCCGGCGCGGCAGCGGCGCTCGCGTCGGCGGTTCCTCGAAGGTGTGATGCAGCCAACCGTGCCAGTCGGCGCCGACCTTGGAGGCGTCCGCGTAGCCGTTGTAGATCACGAACCGACGATTGCGCCCGTCGTAGTTCCAACGCGCATCGACCGTCTCAAAATAACGGTTGCCGTCGTCGTCCTGGCCGACGAAGACGCCGCCGCGCTTGATCTGATGCGTCGCCCCGATCGTGGCGCCCGTCCACCAGGTGAAAATGCGTTTGAGGAAGTCCATGCGCGAACGGTCCTTGCGCGGCGTCGCCCGGACCGCCGGCCGCTTATAGGCGCCGTGGCCGGCGCCGTCCAGGGATGGTCCCGTCAACCGACTGTCCATATCTTGTGGATGTCGGCCACAACATCGCAAGATGATGTTGCAGTCACCGCCGCGCGGGCCTAGCGTTTTGTCTCTCGGGAGGCGAGACCCATGCGCATTGCGCTTCATTCGGTGTTCCTGGCCGAAAAGCCGGCTACGCAAACCCGCGAGGTGGAGCGCGCCGCGGACCTCGTTGCGGTTCTGGCGCCGACGGATTGGACGAGCGCCCGCGTCGAAGCGTGGCTCGATTGGGCCGCGACGCTTCCCGGCGACTATCCGCGCGGCGAAACGCCGGCGGCTCTGGTGGCTCCGGCCGATCCATTGCTGGGA
>DATCEL010000095.1:0-3482 GCA_036510115.1 Caulobacteraceae bacterium | reverse complement strand
AGGTCGCCAGCGGCATAGAGTCCGGTGATTGAGGTCCGCTGGTGGGCGTCGACCTTGATGCAGCCATCGTCCGTCAAACCGGCGCCGACCGCAGCGGCAAGGCGCGAATGAACGACGGATCCCATCGCCGGATAGACCGCTTCGAAGGACCGTCGCCCCACGCCGCACACAAAGCCGAGCCCTTCGCCTTCCAGGGCGATCTCCCGCACGGGCCCGTCGAGCACCACCACTGAGGCCTCGTCCAGACGTTTGACCTGGGCCGCCGTCAGGTCGTGGGTCGCCCCCGGGGAAATCATCGTCACCCTGTCAGTGTATGAGCGCAGGAACAGGGCTTCCTTGACGCCGTGCTCGCCCGTGCCGATCACGGCGACGTTCTGATCGCTGACCTCGAAGCCGTCGCACACCGGACAGTAGCGCAGCCGGCCGGCCGCGAGGGCGGCGGCGTGAACATCGTCGCTCATTGGCGGTCGGCGATTGCTCAGGCCGGTCGCCAGCAGCACGGCGCGGGCGACCCGCGCGCCGCCTGATGCGGCGACGGCGAAGGCGTCCCCATCGATCGTCAGGCCGGTGACAACGCCCCGTTCGAGGCGCGCCCCGGATCTGATCGCGTGCTGGCGCATACGGTCAAGAAGATCGCGACCTGAAATCCCTTCCGGAAAGCAGGCCTGATTTCTCGTGCACGGGATCTGCGCGGCGCGGCTGTCACCGGCGTCGATGACCACGACGCTCAGCCTGAATCGGGCGACGTAGACGGCGGCCGTGAGACCCGCGGGGCCGCCCCCGACGATCAGACAGTCGACGGACTGGGTCACGGCCTATCTCGCCAGCGCCGCGCGCGCGGCGGACTTCGAGGCGATCTTTCGTCCAGCCGCCGCGGTCTCCCTGGCCAATAGTGCGCGCCGCTTCCACGGGCGGAAGGAGTCCGTGGGGCCAGCGGGATCGCCCAGATGGTAGGCCGCGATGAAGGCCGCCAGGGGTCCCAAGGGCTTTGGCTCCAGCGGACGCAATCGGCAGTAGCCGTGGGTGCGCAGGGCCTCCAGAGCGCCGCTGACGCTTCCCGACTGACGGATCGCGGCTTCCAGAACCCGCGCGTCGCCGCCCAGCCAATGGGCGAGAAGTTGGTTACGCAGGCGGGTGATCTCGGCGCGATTGGCCGCCGACCCTGGCCCGCTGGCCTCAAACGAAAGATCGCATTCGGTGTCGAAGCCGAGCGACCGGTTGTTGATGTTCGACGAGCCGATGCGCAGCAGAACGTCGTCGATTATGGTCAGCTTGGCGTGAACGATGATCGTCCGGCCAAGGGTCGTCACCGGGCTGTACATATGGAATCGGCCGCGCCGATCCGCCGATTTGAGCGTCTTGATGAACGTCAGGCGCGTCCGATCCATGGTTAGCTGATCGAAATAGCTCGGCGAGTGCTGGGTCGAGATCAGGATCACCTCCGGTCCGTCGGGCTCGGCAAGGCGCTTGGCGAGTTCCGACGCGATCAGCGGCGAGGTGAAATACTGGTTTTCCATATAGATGCAGGCCGTGGCCGCGCGGATGGAGGCGATGTGAAGGGCCTCGTTTTCCCGCACCTCCGGATACTCCCGCCAGGCCGCGCCGGTGCGCGAAACGCCGACGTCGACGTCGGCGAAGCCCGGCTCAATCTTCCCGGGCCACTTTGGCTGGCGGACGGGCGGGCAAGGATCAACCGTTTCGCCTGTCGCCCTGAGCCAGCGGCTGCGAAAGAGCTTGCCGAGCGCGGCCGCCGCCGGCCCGTCCACCAGGCCCATGACTTCATGGCGGCTGTCGAAGCATTTGTTGTCGCGACGGGTCTTTTCGCGGCGAGGGTTGTCGTCCAGATGCTGGGGCGTGTCCCACCGGTCGGGGCCGATGTCGCCGCCGCCGCAAAAGGCGATCGCGTCATCGATGACGATCATCTTCTGGTGGTGGCAAGCGCCCACGGGCAGTTTACCGTCGAGAACGAATTTCACCGGCGTGTCGGCGAAGACCTTGCGGTCCACGAGCGGGAAGAAATTCTGGGTGGCGGACACCGGCATGGCCGATTTCCAGCACAGCACGCGCACGTCGATCTCCGGATTCTTCGCCAGCCTGACGAGGAAATTGCCGATGCGATCGCTATCCTTGCCAGCGCCCCCGGGTTGCGGATGAAAGAGGGTGTGGGCCTCGAAGGCCCAATTCAGCAAATGCACGCAGTGCTTGGCGCGGCTCATGGCGTCCATCGCCGCGTCGAAATAGTCCTCCATGTCGATGAGCAGCGCGGCCCTGGGGGCAAGCTCCTTGCGCCAGCAAGTGGCGTCGGGCGTCAGAAGCATCTCGTCTCCAGAAAGCGCAGTGCCCGCGGGGGCGTCGCCGGGGCCAGGGACTAAACCTCAGCTTGTCCGTTTCGTTCCAGCGGACGGGAGGGTCTCCGTTCGCGGTCCAGACGATCATAGTCCGCCTTCGGCCAGCGGCGGTGCAGCCACCACCATTCTCCAGGGCGTTCGCGCACCCGGGCTTCGATGAAGGCGTTGATGGCGGCCACGCCGGTCTCGATGTCGGTCTTGCGAGGGCCGGAGTGGATGAGTTCGATCGGCGGATGGACGACGCAGCGGAATCGCGCGCCTCCGAGGCGATCGATGGACATCGGCACGATCGGGGCGCTGAACTTCAGCGCCAGCCGGACGGCGGCGGGATTGGTCATCACCAGACGGCCGAAGAACGGCGCGGCGACGCCCATGTCGTAACGCTGGTCGTTGAGCATCGCGATCGAGCGGCCGTCATTCAGGGCTTCGAGAAGTTCCCGCGCCCCGTCTCCGCCCTTGGGAGCGAACAGCGTCACGCCATAGCGCCGGCGACTGTCGATGATGCGGCGATCGATGTAGGGGTTGTTGGCCGCGCGATAGGTCATGCTGCAGGTGACGCCGGCGGCGACGATCACCGCAGCCATCACCTCAAACTGGGAAAAATGGCCGGAGATCAGCACTGCGGGCTGCCCGGAAGCCGTGATCGCCTTCAGACGCTCAAGCCCGACGACCTCCACGCGACCACCCGCCGGGGTCAGACGATGGGTCAGCGGGAACTCGAAGACGTAGCGGCCGAAATTGTCCCACTGGGCGGCGAGGATTCGGCGCCGCTCCGCCAGATCCATGTTGGGGAAGGCCAAGGCGAGGCTGTCCTCAGCCGTCCGGTGCGCGTTTGTCAGGGGTCCCAGGGCCTTGAACAGGGCCGCGCCCATGGCCGAGACCGCGTCCACCGGCAACACACCAAACAAGACGGAGATCAGATCGAAACCGACCGCCTCGAGACGCCAGGCGAGATCCTTGAGGAAGGGCGCACGCAGCCTAGCCATCGCCTCAATAGGCGCGCGGTGGCGCCGGAAGCAATCGCGTCCGCGTCAGGGCGCCTTGCGCGGCTATCCAGTAACCTCTCCCTTGAGGGAGAGGTGGCGCGGATGCGCCATCGATGAGATGTGTAAATCGACCAACGCGAAAGCGGGG
>DATCEL010000094.1:0-6531 GCA_036510115.1 Caulobacteraceae bacterium | reverse complement strand
TTCCCCGCCAAAGGAAACGACGGTTGTTCGGGAAATCATCGAAGTCGAACTTCTCGGCGCCGTAGGCCGGCTCGATCGTGCCTTGGCCGACGCTCTACCGGAGCTGTCCCGCGCCCGCATTCAGGCGCTGATGGTCGAGGGGGCGGTGACGCGCGGGGGGGCGGCGATGAACGATGCGTCCGCCCGGGCCGAACCCGGCCTCTATCGTCTCGCCATTCCGCCGCCCGTGGCGGCCAAGCCCGAAGGCGAGGACCTCGGCCTGACGGTGCTGTTCGAGGACGCCCACCTGATCGTCATCGACAAGCCCGCCGGCATGTCGGCTCACCCCGCGCCCGGCAGCGCCGCCGGCACCCTGGTCAACGCCCTCATCCATCACTGCGGCGCCAGTCTTTCGGGGATCGGCGGCGTCGCCCGTCCCGGCATCGTTCATCGCCTAGACAAGCTGACGTCCGGGGTGATGGTCGCGGCCAAGACCGATCTCGCCCATCGCGGCCTCTCGTCTCTTTTCGCCGCCCACGACATCGAGCGCGCCTACATCGCCCTGGCGCGCGGCGCGCCCACACCGCTCAAGGGGACCGCGGCGACGCGGATCGGCCGCTCGCCGAAGAACCGCCAGAAGATGGCCGTGCTCGCCGCCGGCGGTCGCGAGGCTACAACGCACTATGCCGCGACTCGGGTGTTCGGACCGCCGGAGCGCCCGCTGGCGTCGCGGATCGTCTGCACCTTGGAGACCGGACGAACCCATCAAATCCGCGTCCATCTGGCGCACAGGGGCGCGCCATGCCTGGGCGATCCGGTCTATGGCGCCGGCGCGGCCGCTCCGGCGGTCAGGGCGGCGATCGCCGAGGCCGCGCTTCAACGCCAGGCGCTGCATGCCGCCGTTCTCGCCTTTCGCCATCCGATCACGCGCGAACATCTAAGGTTTGAGACCGCCCTGCCGGCGGACATGGCCGAGCTGGAGCGGGCGCTGGAGCGGCTCTGAAGCGGGCGATAGGACTTCTGGGGCCGACCTTAGAAAGCTTCGCCGCGGCGGGTCTTAAACAGACCGCAACCAATGCCTATCTAGCGGATTGAACGGAGCGGGCGCGCCGCGCGAGCAGCCATCAGAAAAGCGTCGCACCGGAAGGGGAATTGTAGAAAGCATGGCCGCGATCAACGCGCTTTCCGTCATGTCGCCCGATGGCGGCCTCTCTCGCTATCTGACGGAAATCCGCAAGTTTCCAATGCTCGGCAAGGACGAGGAATTCATGCTCGCCAAACGCTGGCGAGAGCATGAGGACCCGGAAGCCGCCCACCGGCTAGTCACCTCGCACCTTCGCCTGGTGGCTAAGATCGCCATGGGCTACCGCGGCTACGGCCTGCCGATCGGCGAGGTGATCTCCGAAGGCAACGTCGGCCTGATGCAGGCGGTCAAGAAGTTCGAGCCCGACAAGGGCTTTCGCCTGGCCACCTACGCCATGTGGTGGATCCGCGCCTCGATCCAGGAATACATCCTGCGCTCGTGGTCGCTGGTGAAGATGGGCACCACGGCGGCCCAAAAGAAGCTGTTCTTCAATCTGCGCAAGGCCAAGAGCGAGATCAGCGCCCTGGAAGAAGGCGACCTGCGTCCCGAGCAAGTCAGCCAGATCGCCACCAAGCTGGGCGTGCTCGACTCCGAAGTCATATCGATGAACCGGCGCCTGGCCGGGCCTGACGCGTCGCTCAATGCGCCGCTGCGGGCGGATTCGGAGAACGAGTGGCAGGATTGGCTGGAGGACAAGGACGCCGTCAGCCAGGAAACCCATCTGGCCGAGAGCGAGGAATATTCCCTGCGCATGGGTCTACTCGACGAAGCGATGAGCGAGCTCAGTGACCGCGAGCGACACATACTCACCCAACGCCGGCTGCGGGACGATCCGATGACCTTGGAGACCTTGGCCTCCGAATACGGTGTCAGCCGCGAGCGCGTGCGCCAGATCGAGGTCCGCGCCTTTGAAAAGCTGCAGAAGGCTATGCGCGCCGCCGCCGTGGAACAGAACCTCGTCAACGCCTAGGGCTTCCGACGACCGCGCCTATTCGAACGGGTCCTTGAGCAGGATCAGGTCGTCGCGTTCGGGGCTGGTGGTCAGCAGGCTGGCCGGGGCGCCGATCAAGGCCTCGAGCCGGCGCACATAGGCCTGGGCCGCGGCTGGCAAATCGGACCACCGGCGCGCGCCGCGAGTGGCTTCGCTCCAGCCGGGCATTTCCTCGTAGACGGGCGTCACCGCCGCCTGATCGGTGAGACCGGCGGGCAGATAGTCGAGCGTGGTTTCGCCAAGTCGATAGCCGACGCAGATTTTCAGCGTCTCGAAGCCGTCGAGCACATCAAGCTTGGTCAGGGCGATGCTTTCCACGCCGCCCAGCGTCACCGACTGGCGCGCCAGCACGGCGTCAAACCAGCCGCAGCGGCGCGGCCGGCCGGTCACCGTGCCGAATTCATTTCCCCGCTCGCCCAGGCGCTGGCCCACCGCGTTGGCCTGTTCGGTCGGGAACGGTCCTTCGCCGACGCGGGTGGCGTAGGCCTTGAGGATGCCAAGCACGCGGCCGATGGCCTTCGGCCCGACGCCAGCCCCGGCCGCCGCCTGGCCGGCGACGGTGTTCGATGAGGTGACGAACGGATAGGTGCCGTGATCGACGTCGAGGAGCGTCGCCTGGGCGCCTTCGAAGAGGATGCGCTTGCCCGCCGCCGTCGCCTCGGCCAGCACCCGCCAGGCCGGCTTGGCGAAGGGAAGCACCTTGGGAGCGATGGCCAGCAGGTCGGCCATCAGGGCGTCTGGCTCGACGGGCGTCAGATCGAGACCGGCGCGCAGGGCGCCGTGGTGAGCGAGTAGGCGCTCGATCTTGGCCGGCAGGGCGGCGGGATCGGCCAGATCGGCGACGCGGATCGCCCGGCGGCCGACCTTATCCTCATAGGCGGGGCCGATACCGCGTCCGGTGGTGCCGATCTTTCCGGCCCCGGCGCGCGCTTCGCGGGCGGCGTCGAGGTCGCGGTGAAGCGGCAGGACGAGACAAGCGTTGTCGGCCAGCACCAGAAGCTCGGGATTGATCTGCAGACCTTGCGCGCGCCCGGACTCGATCTCGGCGACGAGGGACCAGGGGTCGACGACCACGCCGTTGCCGATCACCGACAGCTTGCCCTGGACGAGACCCGAGGGCAGCAGCGACAGCTTGTAGATCGTATTGCCGACGACGATGGTGTGGCCGGCGTTGTTGCCGCCCTGGAAGCGAACCACGACTTCGGCGCGGTCGGCCAGCCAGTCGATAACCCGGCCCTTGCCTTCGTCGCCCCACTGGGCGCCGATCACGGTCACATTACCCACGGTCTTTTGCACCCCTCCACGGCGGGAAAGGCGGCGCCGAATGTGGACCGATAGCCTTTCCGAGGCCGTTTAGCGCGGGCCGGGACGAGTCTCCAAGCGGTAAAGCGCGGTCAACTCCCGGCGGGCGTTCGCGTCTGGGCGAGGGCCGCGGCGTGACCCTGAAGCTCGCCAGATTTCGGCCATGGCGCGCCGCGGCAAATGGCGTCCGCGATCAGGCCGTTGGCGCTGGCGGCCACCAGCGGCGCGGCGGGACTGGCCGCGAGGGCGACGACCGGAGTCCCGCTCTCGTCGTATCCGGCGGAAGCAACGGTTTGGTCGGTCTTGGCGTCACAGTTCACCTCATGGTGAGCGATGCCCTGGACGGCGGCGACGCCGGGCCGGATCTCGATCGCCGGCGAAAACACCTCGAAGGTCCAGAAGTCGGCGATGTCTCCGGCCTTGGCGGCTCGGTCGACGACAAGGAAGGTCTCGCCTGTCTCGCTCCGCGCCACGGGCAGGAGCGGACCTTGCGGGAGTGGCGGAGAAGTGGAGAGGTCGCCGGGAGGGACGGACGGGGTCGGCGTCGGCGGCATGGCGCTCGCCGCTGGCGGGGGTGGCGGGAGGTCCGAAAGCGCGGTCGGCACGGTTTCCTGCATCAGAGCCAGGGCGGCGAGGGCGATAAGCAAGTCTATAGCTCCAGATCGCCGGTCAAGGCCGCCTCGGCCATGGCGCAATGCATGGCGATCCCTCGCGCCATCACTGTCTCATCGAGCACCATGCGATTGGAGTGCAGCGCGCAGCAGGTGCGATAGTCGCCGCCGTGCGGCGCCGCGCCCAAAAAAGCCATGGCCCCCGGGACCTTTTGCAAGACGTAGGAAAAATCCTCATCCCCCATCATCGGATGGGGCATGGATATCCAGGCCTCCTCGCCAAACAGGGCGGCGGCGGTTCGCGCGGCCAGGTCGGTGACCCGGCCGTCGCAAACCGTGACCGGGAATCCGTGTTCGATTTCGACTTCGCAGCGCATCCCGTGAGCGGCGGCGACGTGCTCGGCGACACGACGCGCGCCGTCATGCACTTCCTTGCGCGTGCGCTCGGAAAAGGTGCGGATGGTGCCGAGCAGCCGGCCGTCCTCGGGGATGACGTTGCTGGTGGTGCCGGCGTTGATGTGGGCGATGGTGATCACCGCCGGCTCGAACACCGGCACGCGGCGGGTGACCATGGCCTGCAGGGCGGTGACGATCTCGCACAATACAGGGATCGGATCGTGGGCGTCGTGCGGCATGGAAGCGTGGCCGCCGGCGCCGATCACCCGCACCCGCAGGGTGTCGGAGGCGGCGAGCAGGGGGCCAGCGCGACCGGCGAAAACCCCGCGCGGCATGTTGGGGGAAATGTGCAAGGCGAAGGCGGCGTCCGGCAGCGGGTCGAGAAGCCCATCCTCGAGCATGTGCCGCGCTCCGTGCCAGCCTTCCTCGCCTGGCTGGAACATGAACATCACCGTGCCGGCGAGGCGGTCGCGCCGCGCGCACAAGGCCCGCGCCGCGCCGGCGAGCATGGCCACGTGGGTGTCATGGCCGCAGGCGTGCATGGCGCCGGTGTTCAGGGAGGTGAAGGCGAGGCCGGTATCCTCGGTCAGCGGCAGGGCGTCCATGTCTCCGCGCAGCAGCACCGTACGCCCGTTGGCCGGACCGCGCAGCACGGCGACCACGCCGGTGGTCGAGGGGCCCTCGCGAATTTCCAGCGGCAGCCCGGCCAGCGCCGCCTTCACCTTGGCCGTGGTCTTCGGCAGATCGAGACCGAGCTCCGGCTCGGCGTGGATGGCGCGCCGCAGTTCGATGGCCGCCTCGAGACCGGCTTCGCCGTCGGCCGCCCAGGTCTCGGCGTCGATGGTCATGGCGTTCATGGCGCGCTCCGCGATAGGGGCCGCGACTTTGAGCGCGGCGGCTGGGTCAAGTCCAGCGCTGCCTTGCGCAATGGCGGTCGCCCTCGGACTATATCGGCGGCCCGGGCGATTCTTCGCCTCCGGGCGGCATGGGGTGGACAGTCAGTGGCGTACAGGCGGGCACGACCGGAATCGATCATCGCGCTCCCCGCCAGGACGCTTTCGATCGGCCTTGTCGCGCTTTTTGCCGGGCACGCGATGGCCGGAGAGCCCAATGCATGGCCAAGGGCGAATGATTGCCGCGCGGGCGGTTACGCCCCGGCCGTGTCGGAAGACGCCGAAGTTCTGACGCAACTCAACTTCGCCCGCACCCACCCGGCCGCGTACGCCCAATATCTGATCGCCTTCCGCGCCGACTATCGCGGCTTTGTCGTTTACGAGCCGGGGCGGCCTCCGATCGCGACCAACGAAGGCGTCGCGGCGGTCGACGAGGCCATCGACTTCATGAGCCGTCAGCCGCCGCTGCCGCCCCTGGCCGAGGACAGCGCCCTCGTGCAATCGGCGACGCGGTTCGCCGATGAGGCCGGACCGGCCGGGATCGTCGGCCATTTCGGCGGTGGCGGCTCCGGCCCCGGTGAGCGGATTCCCGCCGGCTGTCTCGGGGCCGGCATGATCGCCGAGGTCATCTCCTATGGCCAGAGCGACGCCGCCGCGGTCGTCCGCCAACTGATCGTCGACGATGGCGTGCGCGGCCGCTCCCACCGACGGGATATTTTCAGCCCGGCTCTGACATCGGCCGGCGCGGGGTGTGGTCCGCACCGCGTCTACGGGACGATGTGCGTGATTGATCTGGCCGCGAGGAACCCGCGCCGATAAGCTCCGCCGCGATGACGCGACCCCGGTTTCATCTCGCCTTTCCCGTTCGCGATCTGGCGGAGGCGCGTGCCTTTTACGGCGGGGTGCTCGGCTGCCCGGAGGGCCGCTCCGCGCCCGATTGGATTGACTTCGATCTCCACGGCCATCAGATCGTTGCTCATCTCGCTCCAGAAGATGGCGTCGCGCGCACCAACCTGCTGGATGGCGAGGCCGTGCCCGTGCGTCATTTCGGCCTGATCCTGGCCCCGGAAGACTGGCGGGCTCTGGCGGCGCGCCTGGCGGAGCGCGGCGCCCGTTTCCTGATCGAGCCGCAGACGCGCTTCGTCGGCGAGGCTGGTGAGCAGTCGACCCTGTTCGTGACCGATCCTTCCGGCAACGCCCTAGAGTTCAAGGCTTTCGCCGACGACGCTCAGGTCTTCGCCCGCCAATCTCGATCCGCCTGAAGGCGATCGGCTC
>DATCEL010000093.1:0-3350 GCA_036510115.1 Caulobacteraceae bacterium | reverse complement strand
AGGTTGGGGATGCGCGCCGGCAGGACGACCGGCTCGGTCTCCTTGCCGTCATAGTTCTCGCGGAAGTCCACCGTATCGAGGTCAAGATCGGCCAGAAGCGCCATGGACGCGCGCGTCAAGCGGCACTCCGAATAGCGCATGGCCGCTGGCGGATCGTTGTCTACCGAACCGAAATTGCCTTGGCCGTCGATGAGTAGCAGGCGCATGGAGAATGGCTGAGCCATGCGCACCAGGGTGTCGTAGATAGATAGGTCGCCGTGCGGGTGGTATTTGCCCATCACGTCGCCGACCACGCGGGCCGATTTCACATAGGAACGCTCTGGGGTGTGGCCCTGCTCGTTCATCGAATAGAGGATGCGTCGTTGGACGGGTTTCAGCCCGTCGCGCACGTCCGGCAGAGCGCGGCTGACGATCACGCTCATGGCGTAGTCGAGATAGGAGCGCCGAACCTCTTCCTCGATGGAAATCGGCGTCACGTTCCCGCGCCGGCCGTCATCGGGCGGTATGGTCGTCTCGTCGGTCAAGTCGGGGGTTCGGTTTCGCTAAGAATCGGACCGCGCGCGTCCTTGTGACGGTTCTACCAGCGCGCGCGGCAAAACTCCAATGCGTCAGTCCCTCGCTAGGCGAGAGCCGAAATCAGAACGGAATCTCGTCGTCCAGATCGGCGCTGAAGTCTTCTCGCGGTCCCGCGGCCGGCGCGCGTGGTCCAGCCGAAAATCCACCGCCGTCACCTTCCCGCGCACCATCGGGACGGCCGTCGAGCATGGTCAGCTCACCGCGGAACTTCTGCAGTACAATCTCGGTGGAGAATTTCTCGGCCCCAGCCTGGTCCGTGTATTTGCGGGTCTGCAAGGCGCCCTCGATGTAGACCTTCGAGCCTTTGCGCAGATAGTTCTCGGCGACCTTGACCAGATTGTCGTTGAAGATAACCACCCGATGCCACTCGGTGCGCTCTTTGCGCTCGCCCGACGTGCGGTCGCGCCAGCTTTCCGAGGTCGCGAGATTCAGATTGGCCACCCGGTCGCCGGAATTGAGGGTGCGGATTTCGGGGTCTCGCCCCAGGTTTCCGACCAGAATAACCTTGTTGATGCTGCCCGACATTGCCGCGGCTCCCTGTGCTAGCCCAGCGACCATGCGCGCTGGAATCTGTATCCGACCTTAGCAGCGATTTTCAGCCGCGCAAGTCATATGTTCTGTTTTTGTTCTAGGCGTTCTTTCACTGCCCTCCACCCTGGGGCATGGCGCCGGGAATCGCCAGACGGCCGTCGCCGGTGCGGACCATGAACGGATAGTGGTAGCCGGCGATGGACTGCGAGGTGAACACGCCATAGCGGTTGAGGAACAGGAACTGGCCTTGATAGGCGCCGGTGACGTCTCCCTGCGGCACGCCGAGTGACTGGAAGCTGATGCGCATTTTCTCCAGTTCCGCCGCGCAATGCTCGAGGTCGGGCACGCCCCGCGCCAGGACATTGAATTTCGCCGCCGCGTTCGGCGGTTGAACCAGGTGCCAGCACACCCCGACGTCCCCGGGGGCCTCGATCTGTCGCTGGCAGGCGCCGAGCCCGGTCATGGCCGTCAAGGCGAATGCGATACCGATCGAACGCATGGTCCGCCCTCTCCTATTCTGTAGATGGAATGGTGCAACCGCCCTGCTGCTGGGTGAGGGTGCGGAAGGAACGATTGTCGGACGAAACTTCGACCTTGCCCAACACCAGCCGCAAGGTCCGGCCGCCCCATCGTCCATAGGCCGCCGCGCCAGGCCGCACGCACTGGCCGGCGAACAAGCTCTGGACACAGGCGTCGAGGCTCAGATCGGCGGCCGTGCGGCTCCAGTTTCCGGTGGAATAGCTCCAGCACGACTGAACTGCGCCGGAGGGCGAATGCGCCTCTTCGCTCGTGTCCGGCACGGGCCGGTCTACTCCCGAGGGCGCCTGATCCGTGGCGGGTAGGTCCGGCGGCGGCGGAATGACGTCCGTCGTGGGCGCCGTGGCGGCAGCGAGGCCGCCGGTGGAATCCACGCCCACGTCGAGGGCCCCCGTGGCCACGCCGTTCTTCTTCGCGCAGTCGGCCACCGGCATCTCGCCCACAAGACGCCCGCTGACGAAGCAGCGAAGCGGCCGTTGCGGCTCAAGCTTTTGGCCGTCGTCGCGTCCTGTCTGAACCACCAAGCCACCCACTGAAGCGGGCGGCGCCGCGTCCGAATCGTCCTGATGCATGGCGATGACGACCACCACGGCCAGGCCGGCGGCGAGCGCCAAGCCCGCGCCGCCGATCAATATGGCGCGTCTATCTTTCAGGAAATCCATGAGCGATGCATTGGTGAGGGAATTTGCCAGGCGGCGCCGGGGCGGTGGCTATTTGAAGCGATAGGTGATGCGGCCCTTGGAAAAGTCGTAGGGCGTCATTTCCACCAGGACTTTGTCTCCGGCGAGGACACGGATGCGATTCTTGCGCATTTTCCCGGCCGTATGAGCGATGATTTCGTGGTCGTTTTCCAATTTCACGCGGAAGGTCGCATTGGGCAGCAGCTCGCTCACCGTGCCCGGGAGTTCGAGTAAATCCTCTTTCGCCATCTAGTCCTCAGGATTGTTGGATAAGACACGCGGCCGGCGCGACCGCGCCGTGCGGGCCGTGCGCGGTCCGACCATAACGCATAAGGGCCGTTGAGGTCGATGGGCGCTCGGCGTATCGACCATGACGCCGTTGGGCGGCCGCAATCCGCCCTGAAGGGAGTGTCGATGGCGACGCACGTTAGGATACTGGCGATCGCCCTGTTCTCGATGCTCGCGGCCGTGGCCGCTTCGCCCCCTGCCCGCGCCCAGATGAACAGCGCCGCCTGCGGCATGCGCCTCACCCCGCCGGTCCTGGCCAAGTGGAACGAGCTTGGCGGCGCGACTGGCGCCCTGGGTTGTCCGAACGCCGACGAAACCCCGGGTTCCGTTTCGCCCCAGGGATCCAGGGCCAACGAGGCCGATTTCGCCACGGGCATGATCCTGTGGCACGCCACCGGACCGAGGGCTGGCCAGACCTTCGCGACAACCGGCTGCATCTGGCGGCTCTATTTTCAGTACAGCGGCCCAAGCGGGTGGCTTGGCCTGCCCATCGGGGACGCGGTGAATTTCCCCGACGGCCAGCACCAGAAATTCGAGGGCGGTCGGATCACCTATCTTCGCGCGCCCAACACCTGCGTGGCGGAGCGCGCGTCCGAACTCGCCACCGGCGCGCCCGTTCCAACCGAGACGGTCCCGGCCGCGGCGACGAGCCCGCTCGACGCCTATTTCGATCCGGCGCGCGGCGACCATCTGAGCGCAGCCTCCGCCAGCGTGGCGAAGACCGCCCAGGATGCGCGC
>DATCEL010000092.1:0-3264 GCA_036510115.1 Caulobacteraceae bacterium | reverse complement strand
ATTGCGCCGCGACCTGGCCATGGCGGGGTTCGCCCAGCCGGCCGGTCCGGCCTTTTACGTCATCGGCCGTTTCCTGCTGGCCGTCGGCTTGCCGGCGATGTTCGTCTTCCTCCAGACCCTGTCCACCAAGCCGGTCAAAGGGTTCCTGTTCGTCGTCATCGCGGTCGGCCTGGCGATATTGGGGTTGATCGCGCCGAAGGCCATTCTGGACAATCGCGTCAACGCCAGGAAGACGGCGCTCGGCAATGAATTTCCCGACACGCTCGATCTGCTCGTCGTGTGCGTGGAGGCTGGACTGGGTCTTGAAGGCGCCCTCATCAGGGTGGCGAACGAGACCAAGCAGTCGCACCCCCTGATTTCCGGGGAACTCCAGATGGTCACGTTCGAACTCCAGGCGGGCCGAACGCGCGCCGAGGCGCTCCGCAACATGGCCGACCGCACACAGGTCGAAATGATCACCTCCTTCGTCGCCCTGCTCGTCCAGACCGACGCCCTCGGCGGATCGATCGCCAGCACGCTACGGACCTATTCGGCCGAGATGCGGCAGCACCGCATGTTGAGGGCCGAGGAAAAGGCGATGCGCTTGCCGGTGCTTCTGACCGTGCCCCTGGTGCTCTTCATCCTGCCGGTGATCATGGTCGCCGTTCTGCTGCCGCCGGTGCTCGATGGCATCCGGATCCTCACGCCCACTCTGCACGGAGCGTCTTGATGAACATGACACGCGGTGTCGCGCCGATCTTGATTTCGGCCATCGCCTTGGGTCTGGCGGGGTGCAACCACCTGCCCAAGTTCGCCAGCCTTATGAAGGCGAGGGCGGTTCCGGCCGATCTGGGCCCCATAGGTCCAAACAGCGCTGAAGACCGTCTCTACGCCGACTCGGTCAAGGCGATTGACAAGCGCAACTACGGCGAGGCGATCGGTCTTCTGCAGGTTGCTCGCGAAGCCCGCCCGGGTGATCCGCGAGTGCTCACCGCCATGGGCGTCGTCTACGACAAACTCGGCCGGTTTGATCTCAGTGATCGGTACTATGATCAAGCCGAAAAGATCGATCCGAACTCACGCATCGTGGCGATAGATCGCCGCTATTCGATGTTCCTGCGCAACGCCGGCAAGTTCGGCGACAGGTCGGGCGTGGCGCTCGCCCAGGCGCAATCGCCCACCACGGTTACGGCCGCTAACGCGCCGAAGCTCGCCACGGGCGCCGATCTCTACGCCCAGTCCGTGGGGGCGATCCAGAAGCATGAATATGGCGTGGCGCTCGGCTTGCTGCGCCAGGCTCGGGACGCAAAGCCCGGCGACGTGCGTATCCTCACCGCGCTTGGCGTGACCTACGATCATCTGGGCCGCTTCGATCTTTCGACGCGCTACTATGCCGAGGCCCAGAAGATCGACCCCGCCTCCGCGGTGCTCGCTCAGGATCGGCACACGTCGGCCATTCTGCAGCAACACGGGGGCTTTTCGGGCCCCGACGACATCGTCGTCTTGGCTAAGACGGGTCCCGCCGGTCAGCCCGCGATTTTGCGGGTCGCCAAAGCGGCCCCGCGCCGTGGGGGTCGTGGATGAACAGGATCGTGTTGCGTAGTCTAAGCCCGGCGCGGGCGGTCCTTCCCGCGGCAGTGTTTCTGGCGTTTCTGGGCGCGGCCTCAACACCCGCGGTCGCGGGTCCGTTCTCCCACATGTTCGCCAAGTCGGCGGCCCACAAAACCGTCGATGCCGGCGACAAGGCCGCGCTCGTCGGCGCCGCCGTGCGCCAGGCGCTGGATGAAAAGCGCTATGTGGACGCGGCGGATCTTTTCGAAAAAGCTCAGATCGCCAAGATCAGCTCACCGCATTTGGTCGATCTGGACGGCGAATTGCTTCTCGCGCGCGGCCAATACAGCGATGCGCTGATGATGTTTCGCGGCGCCAGCGCCGATCCGGCCGAGAAGGCCGAAGCGCTGGAAGGCGAAGGGCTGGCGTTGTCGATGCTCGGCAAATCCGATGAAGCCCTGGCCGACCTCAAGCAGGCGACAGCGCTCGATAAGTCCCTGTGGCGGGCTTGGAATGGCCTCGGCCGCGAATACGACATTCGTCACGACTGGAAGTTGTCCGAAGCTGCTTACAAGGAGGGGCTCGCGTGCGCCGGTGCGGAAACCGCCATCATCCTGAATAATCGCGGCTATTCCCACATGCTGCAGCATCAGCCAGAACTGGCGAAGACGGATTTCGTCGCCGCCCTCGACAAAGATCCGGCGCTGGCCGCGGCCCGCACCAATCTGCGCATCGCCATGGCGATGGATGGCCACTACGACCGCGCGGCCGTCGTCGGGGTCGGTGACGATAAGGCGGCGGTGCTCAACAATGTCGGCCTGGCGGCGGCGATCCGCGGTGACTACCCCGAGGCGGAGAAGCTGCTCAACCAGGCGATCCAGGCCAAGGGCGCATACTACGAACGCGCGGCCGACAACCTGCAACTCGCCAAGCAACTCGAGGCGCGCTCGGTGGAGCACCAGGCTCTGCCAAATGTCACTCCCTGAAATCGTGCGCTGGGCGGTCGCCGCGCTTCTGACCGGGGTTCTCGCGTTCGCGGCGGTGACGGATATTCGCCTGCGCAAGATTCCCAATTGGACGGTCTTGGCGAGCCTCGGCCTCTTCGTCGTGTGGGCTTTCGTCCACCCGATCTCCTGGGACCTGTGGGCGCTCGCTGCCGGCTTGATCGCCTTCGCGGTCACCTTCGGCCTCTACTCGGCCGGCTTGGTGGGGGCCGGTGACTCGAAGCTCTTCGCGGCCGTGGCCCTGTTCGCGGGTCTGGGTCACCTCGCGCCGCTGACCTTCGCCACCGCGATCGCCGGGGGCCTGGTGGCGGCGATCAGCCTGCTGGCCAAGCCGACCCGGACATTGGTGATGTTCAAGTTGCGGGGCCGAGGGGACTATGGCCGCGGCGTCCCCTATGGCGTGGCGATCGCCATTGGCGCGGTGCTGGTGGTCTGGTCCGCGGTGTTGAACCTTCATGCCCTCAAGGTCATCGGGCTCGCCTGATCGGAGGTCGGGGTTGGCCGTGGCTCTCGATTCCGTATCCCCCGGCGGGGGCGTCGCCGGTGATGCAACCGGTCGGTTCGGGCGGCTCTCGCCGATCGCGGCGCGGGCGTCTCTGGCCATATTGGCGCTGACGATCCTGATCAGCATCCCGCTGGCCTCCTGGCCAGAGCGAGGCAAGGGTGCGCCGGCGGCGACGTACCCCTCCTTTCTGGCGCGCGTGTCACACGGCGTCGGCGCCGTCGTGGC
>DATCEL010000091.1:0-2980 GCA_036510115.1 Caulobacteraceae bacterium | reverse complement strand
GGCGTGCTCGATGCCGCCGATGTATTGATCCACCGGCAGCCAGCGGCCGGCCCCGGGCCCGATCGGTTCGGCGGCGTGAGGGTCGGCGAAGCGGGCGAAATACCAGGATGAATCGACAAAGGTGTCGAGGGTGTCGGTCTCGCGTTCGGCCGCGGCGCCGCACTTCGGGCAGGTCACCTGTTTCCAGGTGGGATGCCGGGCCAGCGGATTGCCCGGACGGCTGAAATCGAGGCCGTCCGGCAGGCGGACCGGCAGATCTTCCTCGGGCACGGCCACGACACCGCACTCCTGACAGTGGATCACCGGGATCGGGCAGCCCCAGCCACGCTGACGCGAAACGCCCCAGTCGCGAAGGCGATAGACGACGGCGCCCTGGCCCTGACCCTGACTTTCGGCGCGGGCGACGGCGGCCGCTTTGGCGGCTTCGACCTCGAGGCCGTCGAGGAATTCGGAATTGAAGATCCGCCCCCGGCCGGTCCAGGCCTCCGCTCCGATCGCGAACGTCGCCGGATCCGCGCCGGCCGGCAAGACGACCGGTCTGACCGGGAGATTGTATTTGCGGGCGAACTCCAGGTCGCGTTGGTCATGGGCCGGGCAACCGAAGATCGCCCCGGCGCCGTAGTCCATGAGCACGAAATTGGCGATCCACACCGGCAACAGCCGTTGCGAATCGAACGGGTGGCGAACGCGCAGGCCGGTGTCGAAGCCGAGCTTTTCGGCCGATTCGATCTCCGCCTCCGAAGTGCCGCCTCGGCGGCAGGCGGCGAGAAACGCGGCCACGGCCGGATCGGCGGCCGCCAGTCGTTCGGAGATCGGATGGTCTGGGGCCACGGCCAGGAAGCTGGCTCCGAAGAGCGTGTCCGGCCGGGTGGTGTAGACGTTGACCCCGCCACCGCCGTCGTCGGCGAAGTCGAAGCGCAGGTCGAGCCCGCGCGAGCGGCCGATCCAGTTCTCCTGCATCAGCCGGACCTTGTCCGGCCAGCGGTCGAGGCCGGCAAGGCCCTCCAGGAGCTCGTCGGCATAGCGCGTGATGCGCAGGAACCACTGCGTCAGCTTCTTGCGTTCCACCGGCGCGTCGGAGCGCCAGCCGCGACCGTCGATCACCTGTTCATTAGCCAGAACGGTCATATCGACCGGGTCCCAGTTGACGAAACCTTCCTTGCGATAGGCGAGGTCTCGCTCCCACAGCTTCAGGAACCAGGCCTGCTGCCGGCCGTAGTATTCCGGCTCGCAGGTGGCGAACTCGCGCGACCAATCGATGGCCAGCCCCAGTCGCTTGAGCTCATCGCGCATGATTTCGATGTTGCCGAGCGTCCATTCGCGCGGATCGACGCCACGCTCGGCGGCCGCGTTCTCGGCCGGCAGGCCGAAGGCGTCCCAGCCCATCGGGTGAAGCACATTGTAGCCGCGCGCGCGCTTGAAGCGGGCGTTGACGTCGCCCATGGCGTAGTTGCGCGCGTGACCGACATGCAGGCGCCCCGACGGATAGGGAAACATCTCCAGCGCATAGTACTTGGGACGACTAGCGTCGTCAGAGGCGCGGTCCACTCCGGAGCGCTCCCAGGCGGCGCGCCATTTGGGCTCGACTGTCTTGGGATCGTAGCGGGACATGAGCGGGAGGGCTCAGCCCTTCAAATTGGAAAGCCGCAGCTCCCGCGCCCGGGTGAGGATGGCGTTTTCGATATCGACGGATGTCTGAGCGGATGTCGGCGCCTGGACCCAGCCGCCGCCGCCGTTGTTCACTTCCCTGAACACGGTGACGTTGAGACCGTCGGCCCGCAGGCGCGTGTCGAGGATATAGACCGTGGCCTTGAAACGTTCGTCCGGCTTCTCCGGATTGACGTACCAATCGGTGATCACCACCCCGCCGTAGGGGTCGGCCGACTGCAGCGGCATGAACGCGAGCGTGTCGAGCGTGGCGCGCCAGAGATAGCCGTTGACCCCGATCGCCCCCTCGGGCGTTCCGTGGCCCCTGACGGCATAGGGATGGTTCATGCGGCCGCCGCACGCGGCGAGGGCGAGAGCCCCGACGCTCACGATCAGGGGAATCGCCAAGCGTCCCACCCGTCCACGTCCGATGTCGCCGCGCGGCGCCGGCATGCTCATTGATTGCTTTCCTATTTCGTTCGCGCCATTTCGGCGTGGTTCGCCCGCCCGACAGGGTTTGCGTCTATAGCATTCACGGCGGCGCGCCAAACCCGAATCTGGGCGCGTACGCGTGACCGTGAGGCAACAGAACGTCGCGATCTAGTGGCCGGGACCAGGAATCTCTTCCGTCGCGGTTGACTGGGGCGCCCACGAGCCCTTTATCAACGGTTGGGTAGGCCAGCACAATCATGCGCGGGCCGATCGTGCACGGGGATCGTTCAAAGCGTCGCCATGAAGTCTCGGGGCCTCGCCATTGCTGTCGCCGCAACGCTCGCGCTCAGCGCGGGGGCTTTCGCCGCGCGCGCCCAAAATGCCCCGATGCTGCTGGTGTCCGATCCGGGCTTCGCGTCCCCCACGATGGGCGGCGCGCCGACGACATCCCGACGCACGCTGGAGTGGGACGAGAGCAAGGGCCGCTGGGGCCTCACCCTCGGCGTCGAACAGCACTCGGCCGATCGCGACACGGAACTCAAGGACCTCTCGCCGGGCGTCTACTATCGCCTGACCAAGCGCCTGCATATCGGCGGCGCGGTCAGTCTCGCGCCCGACCAGGCCGAGACCCTGCGCATGGGCCAGCCTCAGATGCCCGCCCCGCGCGTGCGCCTCGAGACGGTGTTCAAGTTCTAGACAGCCCATCGACGGCGGCCACGCCGACGACTCCGGTCATTCCAAGCCTGTTGATCGTCGCGGCGTTGACTCCGCCCAGCGCATACGTCGGCGCGCGGAGACGTCCGACCAGCCTCGCCAAAGCGAACACGCCGATCGGCCGACCTGCTGACGGGCTGTTGCTGGCGAAAATCGGTGAGATCACGATGGCGTCGACCCCCGCGCG
>DATCEL010000090.1:0-13572 GCA_036510115.1 Caulobacteraceae bacterium | reverse complement strand
CCAAGATTCTCGATCTGGGATATTCGCGCATCGATCTGCGCGATCCGGAAATGATTGTGGTGCGTCCGCGCGGAGCCGCGGCGCCGGCGTTGGCTGGGGGTGGAGCTTAAATGAGTGAAGTATTGGAACGGACCGGCGCGGAATCGCGGGCGGCCAGACGCGAAGGGCGGGATGCGCTGAAAAGCGCGCTCGGTCGCTCCGGCGCGGTCGCCGCCGTCGATCTGGGGGCGTCCAAGGTCGCCTGCTTCATCATGCGGCCCGAGGGCGTGCGCCGGGCGGATCGCAGCCTGGTCACCGCCGGCGTCGGCTATGTGCAGTCACATGGCGTGCGCGCCGGCGCCATCGTCGATGCCGAGGAAGCCGCCAGGGCCATCGCCCAGTCGGTGGAGCGGGCCGAGGCCATGGCCGGCCTCGACGTCCAGGGCGTCACCGTTTCGACCGCTTGTGGCCATCTGGCCAGTCACCGGGTTTCGGCTCAGGTTTCGATCGGCGGGCGGCCCATCGGCGAAGCCGACAAGAACCGCGCCGTCACCCAGGCCATGACCGGTCTGCGGCTCAGCCGTCGCCAGCCCATTCACCTACAGCCCATCGCCTGGTCAGTGGACGGCGAGCGACGGGTGCGCGACCCGAGCGGTCTCGTCGGCCGCAAGCTCGGGCTCGAATTGCTGGTGGTGTCGATGAACGAGGCGGTGTTTCAGACCCTCCGCAACTGCGTCGAACGCGCTCACCTGCAATTCGAGGGCGTGGTCGCCGCGCCCTTCGCCTCGGCCCTGGCCGCGCTCGAGGAAGACGAAATGGAACTGGGCGCCATCTGCATCGACATGGGCGGGGGTTCGACCTCCGTCGCGGTGTGGTCCGGCGGCGCCTTGGTCCATGTGGATAGCTTCGGCGTCGGCGGCGCGCATGTGACTCAGGACATCGCCCGCGGCCTTTCCACCTCCATCGCCGGGGCAGAGCGCATCAAGACCCTGCACGGCTCGGCCATCGCTTCGGCGAATGAGGATCGCGAGATGATCGAGGCGCCGCCGCGCGGCGACGATCCCGGCGCTGGCCCGGTCACCGCCCCGCGTTCGATGTTGAAGGGCATCATCGCGCCGCGGGTGGAGGAAACCTTTGAGCGAGTGAAGGAGCGGCTGAAGGTCGACGGCGCGCTCATCGACCCGGGGGCGGGGATCGTCCTCGTCGGCGGCGCCAGCCAACTGGCGGGCGCCCGTGAAGTGGCCGTGCGGGTGTTCGATCGGTCGGTGAGGCTGGGTCGGGCGCGGCGCATTCCGCATCTGGCCGACGCCGCCGCCGGACCGGCTTTCTGTTCGGCCGCCGGGGTTCTGCAGCGGGCGGCTTTCGGCCCCAGGGAGGCCGCGCCGAAGCGGCCAGCCAACGCCCGGACCCTGACTCCCGTCGATCCCGGCGCCAACGTCGTGGTCAAGGCCGCCGCGTGGCTGCGGGATAATCTTTAGATCACCGTTTCGCGAGCGGCTCGAAAGATGGCCGACTCAGCTTATGCGGTTAACGCCAGCTTAAGGATGATGGTTTCTAAAGTCTTGCTGTCGAACGAAGCAGTCGGCGCCAAGCTGGACAGTCGTTCACGAGACCAATGGCGGAGGTTGCGGGGTCCAAAATGACGTTCAAAGTTTTTGCGCCACAGGCAAAAGAGTTAAAGCCGCGTATCGTGGTGTTCGGCGTCGGTGGCGCTGGCGGCAACGCGGTCAATAATATGATCGAGTCCGGACTCGAGGGTGTCGAGTTCGTGGTCGCCAACACGGATTCGCAACAGCTTGCGTTTTCCAAAACCGACAACCGGATCCAGCTCGGTGTGAGCGTGACCCAGGGACTGGGCGCCGGCGCGCACCCTGAAGTGGGTATGTCCGCGGCCGAGGAGTCCGAGCCGGAAATCGGCGAGCACCTCGACGGCGCTCACATGGTCTTCATCACCGCCGGCATGGGCGGCGGCACGGGGACGGGCGCTGGACCGATCATCGCTAAATGCGCCCGCCAACGCGGCATCCTCACCGTCGGCGTGGTCACCAAGCCGTTCCACTTCGAGGGCCGGCACCGCATGCGTCTGGCCGACGCTGGCATCGCCGAGCTGCAGCGTTATGTCGACACTCTGATCGTCATCCCCAATCAGAATCTGTTCCGGGTGGCCAATGAGCGCACGACCTTCGCCGAAGCGTTCGGTCTGGCCGATCAGGTCCTGCACTCCGGCGTGCGCTCGATCACCGACCTGATGGTCCTGCCAGGGCTGATCAATCTCGATTTCGCCGACGTCCGCACGGTGATGACCGAAATGGGCAAGGCGATGATGGGCACGGGCGAGGCGTCCGGCGAGGGTAGGGCTCTCATGGCGGCGGAAAACGCCATCCAGAACCCGCTGCTCGACGAGGTCACGCTCAAGGGCGCCAAGGCGGTGCTGGTCAACATCACCGGCGGCCTCGACATGACCCTTCTGGAAGTGGACGAGGCGGCCAACGCCATCTCCGGCCAGGTCGATCCCGAGGCCAACATCATCTTCGGCGCGGCTTTCGATCCGGGCCTGGATGGATTGGTGCGCGTTTCCGTCGTGGCCACGGGCATGGACGGCGCTTCCATGGCCGCTATCGAACCCTCGTTCGCCCTCGGCCATGCGACCGACGACGCGCCGCTCGAGATATCCCTCGAACCGGCCAACGCGCCTTTCGACGCTGCGCCGGAGTCGATCGTGGCCGCGGCGGCGGTGGCCGCTCCAGCGGCTGCAACGACCGCTCAGGCTGGCTTCACCTTCGAGGAAACCCACGCGGCCTCGGTTGTCCCCCTGCAGTCGGTGCCGCGGGCGACCAAGGATGACGACGAGGAGCCGCTCTTCCCCACGCCGCGCTATGGCGAGGACCGGCGTCAGAAGGCCAGCTGGCTCAGCCTGTTCGGCGGCCGACGTCCGGACGCCGCCCCGGCGCCGGGTCGGACCATGAGCCAGGCGCAACCGGCGCCCGAAGCCTACGAAGACGAAGACGAAGCCGTCGACGAGGATCTGGAAATTCCATCCTTCCTCCGCCGTCTGGCGAACTGAGATACCGGCCACCCTCCCTTCGCGGGGAGGGTGGTCGTGACGGCAAACGCGGAGTTTCCGCGCCCGGGAAACGGCTCGCCACCGGGCGAAAAACCTTTTTGCATTCAAATTCTTATTCGAGAAACAGTCGGAAACAGGACTTGTGTTTGCGCATCCCGCGACGCGTCCTAAGGGATGGTATGGGGCTTGGCGCGCGGCGCCGTGATTGCTGTGTCGCCTGTTCAAGAGAGAGAAATCTTGTCGCCATTCCCGCAGATCACCTTGGCTCGGGCCGTCTCCATCGAGGGCGTTGGTATTCATACCGGCCAGGTAACCCGTGTCACTTTGCGGCCCGCCGCCGCTGATTCCGGCGTCCGCTTTCTGCGCACCGACATCACCGACCGCGATCCGGCCATTGCCGCCCGCGCCGAAGCGGTCTGCGCCACGCGCCTGGGCACGGTCATCGGCAATGCCGATGGAGTCACCGTTTCGACGATCGAGCATCTCATGGCGGCCTTTTGCGGCCTCGGCGTCGATAACGCCCTGGTGGAGATCGACGGACCCGAAGTTCCGATCATGGACGGCTCGTGCCGCGCCTTTGTCGCCGCGATCGACGACGCCGGCCGCAAGGCTCAGACAGCGCGCCGCCGCCACATCGAAGTGCTCGAACCGATCACGGTGACCGAGGACGGCAAGTCCGCCACCTTGCTTCCCGCCGAGGGTTTCGAGGTCGCCTTCGAGATCGATTTCGACACCCCGGCCATCGGCCGCCAGCGTCTCGATCTTTCCTTCGATGAGATGTGTTTCCGCGAGGAATTGGCGCCCTGTCGCACTTTCGGTTTCCTGCATGAGGTGGAGGCCCTGCGCCAGGCCGGCCTCGCCCGCGGCGGGACGCTGGAGAATGTGCTGGTCATCGATGGCGACAAGGTGATCAACCCCGGCGGACTGCGCCGGGCCGACGAATTCGTCCGTCACAAAGCGCTCGACGCGATCGGCGATCTCTATCTTCTCGGCGCCCCGCTCATGGGCCGCTACGAGGGGCGACGCTCTGGCCACGGCCTGAACAACGCCTTGGCGAGAGCCCTGATCGGGCGGCCGGACGCCTGGCGTTTCGCTTCGCCCCGGCAGGAGTTCGCGCGCGCCGTCTGACCCGCGCCGAGCGGCCCTTTGCGCCATAGCCGGCCTCGTGTAGAAGGCCCGAACGCTGGCCCGGGGGCGCGCCTGGAGCAACCGCGATCGGGTCGGTTTCCGTCCAAATCGTGACACCTTGCTCCAGCTAATAGGAACGGGAGCACGATGCTTCGTTTTTGGTCGGTCCGATCAGAAACAATCGAGCTCCGCTGTGAGGTGACCGTCCGTGATAGCCAAATTTCGGGGCCGAACCGCTATCGTCCTCGCCCTGACCGCCGCCGTCGCTGTCTCGGGATGCTCCGTCCTTCACAAGAAGAAGCCGACGCTCGCCTACAAGGAGCTGCCGGTGGAGGAGCTCTACAACGCCGGCGCCGAGCGCCTGGACCATCACGAATGGACCTTGGCCGCCGCCTATTTCCGCGAAGTCGAGCGTCAGCACCCCTATTCCGAGTGGTCGCGGCGCTCGATCCTGATGGGCGCCTATGCCCACTATGAGTCCAATGACTACGCCGACGCCATCGCCGACGCCGATCGCTTCATCACCCTGTATCCGGGCAACGCCGCCACGCCCTACGCCTACTATTTGAAGGCCATTTGCTACTTTGAGCAGATTGTCGATGTCGGTCGCGACCAGGCCGCCACCGGCCAGGCGCGTCTCGCGCTGCAGGAGGTGACCAAGCGCTATCCGACCACCGAATACGCCAGGGACGCCAAGTTCAAGTTCGACATGACCGAGGACCAGCTCGCGGGCAAGGAGATGGCCATCGGGCGCTATTATGAGCACCAGGGCGATCCCATCGCCGCGATCGGCCGCTTCAAGGCCGTGGTCGACAGCTACCAGACCACCTCCCACGCCCCCGAGGCGCTCTATCGCCTTGTGGAATGCTATCTGACCGTCGGCCTCGCCGGCGAGGCGGTGAGGAACGGCGCTACCCTCGGCTACAACTATCCGGGGGATGCTTGGTATGGCGACGCCTACAAGCTCCTGACCTCGCGGGGTCTGAGGCCGGCGGTGCCGCCGACGGACTATCGCGGTCCGGGCCTGCCCCGTCTGCTGCCTTGGGGGCGGCACAAGGACTCCACCCTCGCGCCGCCGGCGGTCGAGATCGCCAAGACCGAGGAACAGACGCACGCGGCGGACACCACGGCTGTCGCCAGCACGGCGTCGGGTCCGCAAGACAAGACGGCGCCTGCCGCGGCCGAACCCAAGCCGAAGAAAAAGAAGACCGGCTTCTTCCACGGCGTCCTGGGGCTGTAGAGGCATCGCCGCGGCAAGGGCTGTCACGCCCGCCCGCGGGCATGGCCCCTGGGGCTCTGCCCGGTCCAGCGTTTGAAGGCGCGCGAGAAGGCCGCCGGCTCGGAGAATCCGACCAAATAGGCGGTCTCGTTCACCGACACCTTGCGCCCGGCCAGATAGTCCAAGGCCAGCTTGTGGCGCAGCTCGTCGAGCACCCGCTCGAACGTCACCCCCTCGGCCTTCAGCCTGCGGAATAGGGTCTGACGGCTGACGCCCATGGCCGCCGCGATGCTCTCCATTCTCGCCTCGCCCTTGTGCAGGATCGGCATCAGCAAACGCTCGACCGTGCCGCGCACCGACTTTGAACCTTCCAGTTCCTTCATCAGGGCATCGGCGCGCTCGCTCAGTATTCCAAACACATAGCGCGGCTGAAGGGCGACGGGATGGAGGGCCCAGGAAAGGTCGATGTTGAGGGCGTTCCAGGGGGCTTCGAAGGTCACCGGCGCCTGGAAGATGCGATCGTATTCGGACAGGTAGGCCGGAGCGGCATGGGTGAAATGCACCGCCTTGGCGATCTGGGTGACACCGAAGCGGCGGGGTCCGCACACCAGGCGGGAGAAAGTCGATTCCGTGAGTTCGGGGAATTCGTTTGGGTTCTCGCGCGCGTCCGCCAGCCACATCTCGCCGCCTTTGCGCACCACCTCAAATCGCCTCTCCGGTCCGTCGAATTCTATCACCAGACGGCCATAGCGGTTGAGCTGGACCATGGCGTCCATCATCGTCTCCGACGCGTGGCCCAAGAGGCCGACGACCGAGATCTGAGCCAGGTCGTTGGTCTCGCCATAGTGCAGAGCCAAAGCCGGATCGCCGGTCAGTTCCTTGGCCGCCCGCATCAGATTGACATAGGCGGCAAACGCAATGCGTCGGTCCTGGTCGTCGAGGTCGAGGGGATCGATCCGCGAGCGCGTGGCCAGCTCGGCCCGGCTGGCCCCCTTGGCGACGGCCAGCTCCATGAGGCCTCGTGCGAGGCCGGCGGCGACGGTCAGTTCAGCCATGATGTTTCGTGTTACCTGGGGTCAGGTTATTGATGCGCGCCGTCATGTCCAGAGCAGCCTTTTCGACTAGGCTGTAGCCGACAAAGCATAGAACCGGGACGATGCCGCCACATTTCCTGCACCTGTTCCACGGCAGCCCTGCGTGGCTGCTGGTCCTGGCGAGCCTAGGGCTCATCGGTCATGTCGGCGGCGGCACAGTGGGCATTCTCGCCGGAGCTGGGGCGCTGATCTTTCGCAAGGGAGAGCGCCTGCATCGCGCCTTCGGCAAAGTGTTCGTCGTCGCCATGTTGATCAACGGGGTCATGGCGACCAGCCTGGCCACCGTGCTGGTGACGCGCGGCGTTTCGCAACAGATGTCCAATGTGTTCGGCGGCATCTTCACCTTCTATCTGGTTTCCACGGCCTGGATGACGGCGCGACGCCCGCCGGGAACCGTCGGCCGTTTCGAAATCGGAGCTTTGGTCTTCGCCCTGGGTATCGCCGCGCTGGCCCTGATAGGCCTCGTCAAACTGGCCAACGGCGGGGCGACCGACAATGGCGTGCCAATCGCCGCCCCGATCATCTTCGCTGGCGTGGCCCTGCTGGCCGCCGGCGCCGACCTCAAGGTGATCCTGCGCGGCGGCGTCTCGGGCGCGGCGCGGATCGCGCGCCATCTATGGCGCATGTGCGCCGGCTGGTTCATCGCCAGCGCCTCGTTCTTCATCGGCCAGCAGCAGGTCATGCCGAAGTTCATCCAGGGATCTCCTGTGCTGATCGTGCTGGGCGTCGCGCCTCTGCTGGCGATGATCTTCTGGCTGGGCTTCGTCGCCTTCACCGGACGATTCAGGCAGCCCGTTCGGGCGCTCGCGGCATAGGCCTTCGCCGCCAGAATTCGTCACAGGCCGAAACATCGACCGCAAGCCCTGTGCTACGGGGCCTGTCCCGAGACGGCCGGAGGCTCAGGAAACTCTTGCTTGGCGTAAGCGACCTTGGACGACGCATAGTCGGTGCCGTCGTCGTCTGCCTTGTCGTGGTCACAGCCGCCAACGGACTCGCCGCGCCGGCGCCCGTCGGCCTGCGGACTGGCGTGGGCTTCACCGACTATCCGGCTCTGGCTCGAAGTTCCGAACTGGTCGATCGGATCGCCTCGCCGCTCACGGCGCGCGAAATGCGCCAGGCTCTGGCCGCCTCGGGAAAGAGCCTCGACGAGCACCCACTCGATCTCGATCGCGAGACATTCATCGTCTATGTCCCGGCCCGCGCGCCGCCGGGCGGCTATGGCCTGCTGGTGTTCGTGCCACCGTGGAATGACGCCAGGTTGCCGGAGGGGTGGGCCGCCGTGCTGGACCGCCTGGGCTTCATCTTCGTCAGCGCCGCCGGATCGGGCAATGACGCCAATGTCATTGGCCGCCGCGAACCCCTGGCGCTCATCGCCGAGCAGAATGTCGCCGACCTTTATCCTGTCGATCGTTCCCGCGTCTTCGTCGGCGGATTCTCCGGCGGCGCTCACGTAGCCGAGCGATTGGCGCTGGCCTATCCGGACGTCTTCGCTGGCGCATTGCTGGATGCGGGCGCCGATCCCATAGGCGATCACGCGGCGGCCCTGCCGGCGACCGAGCGCTTCCAGCGATTCCAGACGGAAACGCGACTCGTCTTCCTCACGGGCAGCCAAGACAAGGCGCGGCTGGACATGGCTGCCGACAGCCTCTCGTCGATGAACCATTGGTGCGTCGCCGGCGCGATCGTCGATCAGATCCCGGACGCAGGCCACCAGGTAGCCGATCCCGCCGCCCTCGACCGCGCGCTCATCGCCCTTCAGACGCCGGTCAAGGTCGATCAGCGACGGTTGGACGCCTGCCGAGCGGGCGTCGCAGAGGAAATGGCCAAGGCGTTCGGCGAGGTGGAAAGGCTCATCGCCGCCGATCATCGGGACGAGGCGCGCAAGGCGCTTGTCAGGCTGGACGCCCGCTTCGGCGGCCTCGCCGCGCCGCGCAGCATCGAACTGGCCGAAAGGCTGGCGGCTCGATAGATTCTCGGTCATCCTCCCCGGCATCATGCTGATCGGTCTCGCCATCCGCGACGTGGTGCTCGCCGACAATCTCGACCTCGCCTTTGGCCCTGGATTGACGGTGCTTACCGGCGAAACCGGCGCGGGCAAGTCGATCATCCTTGACGCTCTCGGCTTGGCGCTGGGCGCGCGCGGCGAGGCGGGTCTGGTGAGGCGCGGCGCCGCCCAGGCGAGCGCCGCCGCGGTCTTCGCCCTGGCCGCCGATCATCCGGTCTGGGATCTCCTTGGCGAAAAGGGCCTTGCGCACGAGCGCGGCGAGGATCTGATCCTGCGCCGCCTGATGGGCGCCGACGGCCGGTCGCGGGCGTTCGTCAACGATCAGGCGACCGGAGTCGCCACCTTGCGCGAGCTGGGCGATCTTCTGGTCCAGGTGCATGGCCAGCACGAGACCGTGGGCCTGCTCGACGCGCGCACCCATCGACCCTTGCTTGACGCATTCGGCGGTCTGGATGGGCGGCTTCAGACCTGCTCCGCCGCGTGGAGCGCCTGGCGCGAAGCCGAGTTGGCGCTGGCCGCGCATACGGCGCAAGCCGCGACCAGCGCTGTCGAGCGCGAAGAGGTCGCCGACGCCTTGACCGAACTCGACCGTCTCGGTCCGCGCGAGGGGGAGGAGGCCGAGCTGGCCGAGGAGCGGGCCATGTTGGGCGCCGCCGAGCGAGCCATCGCCGATGTCGCCGCCGCGAGGGACGCCTTGGGCGACGACAGTCTTTCCAGCCGTCTGGGCCAGGCGTTCCGGTGGCTCGGCCGAGCCCGTGAGCGCGCCCTTTCCGCCGGTGTCGCCGCCGAGGCGCGCGCGCCGCGTCTTCTCGCCGCCGCCGCCGAAGCGGTCGACCGCGCCCTAATCGAAGCGACTGAAGCGGGCGCCGCCGTCGACGCCGCCGCGGAAGCCTTTATTTTCCAGCCCGGCCGCCTCGAAGAAGCCGAAGGGCGCCTCTTCGCCCTCAGAAGCGCGGCGCGCAGGCTGGGCATCGAGGTTGAGGCTTTGCCGGCGGCGAGGGCGAGCCTTGCTGATCGCCTGGCCGCCATCGACGGCGCCGGGGACGCCCTGGAGGCGGCGCGGGTCAGGGCCGCGGAAGCCAGACGCGCCTACGAGGAAGCCGCGGCGAGCGTCTCGGCCGCGCGCCGGTCCGCCGCCGATCAGCTTGGCGCCGCCGTTCAGAGAGAGCTGGCGCCCCTGAAGCTCGGCAAGGCGCGGTTTCGCGTCGCCGTCGAGCCGCTGGCTGACAGCCGTCAGGGGCCGGCGGGTGTCGACCGGGTGGAATTCGAGATCGCCACTCTGTCCGGGGCGCCGTTCTCGCCTCTGGGCTCGATCGCCTCGGGCGGCGAACTGGCAAGGCTGGCCCTGGCCATCGAGGCCAGCCTCTCGGGCGCCGTGCAGCCGCTGATGATTTTCGACGAAGTGGATCAGGGCGTGGGCGGGGCCGTGGCCGACGCTGTCGGTCAGCGCCTCGCCCGTCTGGCCAGCGGCGGTCAGGTACTGGTCGTCACCCACAGTCCGCAAGTCGCCGCCCGGGCCGACGCCCACTGGCGGGTGAGCAAGACCGGCGTCGGCGCGGCCGAACGCACCGCCGTCGAGGTTCTCCTCGACCGTGAGGAGGAGATCGCCCGCATGCTGTCCGGCGAAACCGTCACCGAAGCCGCCCGCGCCGCCGCCCGCGCCCTGATGGCCGCGTGAGAAGGATATCGGCCCCTCTCCACCCGTTTGCGGGGGGAGTACCGGCGCGGATCAACCCGACAATCCTGCATAGCGGGTTGTAATGAAGCCTCCCGCCGACCTTACCGAAGCCGAAGCCGGCGAAGAATTGGCCAGGCTCGCGGCCGAGCTGGCCGAGCACGATCGGCGCTATTTCCAGGACGACGCGCCGCTGATCTCGGACGCGCGGTATGATGAGCTCAAGCGCCGCAACGCCGCCATCGAAGCGCGCTTTCCCGCCCTGACGCGGGAGGATTCACCGTCGCGCAGGGTCGGAGCCGCGCGCGCGGAGTCCTTTTCACCCGTCACCCACGGCGTGCCGATGCTCAGCCTCGACAACGCCTTCTCCGATGCCGAGGCGGCGGAATTCGATGCCCGCGTGCGCCGCTTCCTACGCCTGAGCGAAGAGCCGGTGGCCTATACCGCTGAACCGAAAATCGACGGCCTTTCGGCCTCGATCCGCTACGAGGCCGGGCGGCTAGTGCAGGGCGCGACCCGCGGCGATGGGCGGGTGGGCGAGGATGTCACCGCCAACCTCTCCACCATCGGCGAAATCCCCCATCGCCTGGCGGGCAAGGGCTGGCCGGAGGTCATCGAGGTCCGCGGCGAGGTCTATCTGGGGCACGCGGACTTCGCCGCCCTGAACGCGACAGCGGAGGCGGCCGGAACCAAGACCTACGCCAATCCGCGCAATTCCGCCGCCGGCTCCCTGCGCCAGATCGATCCGGCGATCACCGCCCAGCGGCCGTTGCGGTTTTTCGCCTACGCCTGGGGGCTGACTTCCGCGCCCTTCGCCACGACGCAGTGGGAAGCCCTGGAGGCGCTGAAATCCTGGGGCTTCAAGGTGACGCCTCAGGCCGCGCGAGTTCACGGCGTGGACGGCCTACTGGCCGCCTATGCGGAGATGGAGCGCGCCCGTCCGCATCTCACCTTCGACATCGACGGCGTCGTCTACAAGGTGGACCGTCTGGATTGGCAAAACCGCCTGGGCATGGTCTCGCGCTCTCCGCGGTGGGCGGTGGCGCGCAAATTCCCCGCCGAACAGGCGCGCACCCTGCTTGAAGCCATCGATATCCAGGTGGGCCGAACCGGCGCGGTCACGCCCGTCGCCCGCCTGACGCCGGTCACCGTCGGCGGGGTGGTGGTGGTCAACGCCACTCTGCACAACGCCGATGAGATCGCCCGCAAGGATCTTCGTCTCGGCGACACCGTCATCGTCCAGCGCGCGGGTGATGTCATTCCCCAGATTGTCGGCATGGTGGCGGAGGAGCGGCCACGCGGAGCCGTCGCCTACGAATTTCCCACGCACTGCCCGTGCCATCTGAAGACGCCCCTGGCGCGCGAGACCACGGCGTCCGGCGCCGAGACGGTCGTCCGGCGCTGCACCGGCGAACTTGCCTGTCCGTTCCAGCGCGTCGAGCATCTGAAACACTTCGTCTCCCGCCGCGCCTTCGACATCGAGGGGCTGGGCGAAAAGCAGCTCACCGCCTTCTACGAGGAGCGCCTGATCCAGGAGCCGGCCGACATCTTCCGCCTGGGAAGAAATCCGAACGCCCTGGCGGCGCTCGTCGGACGGGAGCGCTATGGCGAAGCCTCGGTCGCCAACCTCGCCGCCGCCATCGAGGGGCGGCGGACAATCCCGCTGGAACGGTTCATCAATGCGCTCGGCGTCCGACACGTGGGCGAGCAGACGGCGACGGTGTTGGCCAGGGGCTACGGCGATGCGCGGAGCTTCATCGCCGCCATCGACAAGGTGGCCGCCGGCGACGCCGAGGCCATCGCCGAACTCGACGCTCTCGATCAGGTGGGCGAGGCGGTGATCGCCGCCATGGCCGCCTACTTCTCCGAGCCGCACAACCGCCGCCTGGTGAGCGATCTCGTCGCTGAGCTGACGATCGAGGACGCCGCCCGTCCGAGCACGGACAGTCCCGTCGCCGGCAAGACAGTGGTGTTCACTGGCGCCCTTGAACGAATGACCCGTGACGAAGCCAAGGCGCGGGCCGAAAGCCTCGGCGCCAAGGTCGCCTCGTCGGTGTCGAAGAAGACCGATCTGGTCGTCGCCGGCGCCGGTGCGGGTTCCAAGCTCAAGACCGCGAGCGAGCTTGGGATCGAGGTGCTGACCGAGGATGCATGGCTGGAGTTGGTAGGGTCGCGATGAGGCGAGACGCCGCATGGCGAGACAATATCTTGACATAATTGACCGGCGCGCTCTACAACTCCGAGAGCCTTTGTCGAACCCGAGAACAAGGATCAGCCAAATGAAGATCGTTACGCTGCTCGCGGCCGTCGCCATGACCGCGATCGCGGCTTCGGCCAGCGCCACGGTCGTCACTTTCGACGATTTGACGTCGGACCAAGTTGTCGCCAACGGCTACGGCGGAATCAACTGGAACGGCAATTGGACCGCCTATTCGGAGGATCAGCCTCCCTACACTGCGGAATCGTCCCCTTACCGAGTCTATGATCAATCGAGCGGCGGCGACAGCTTCAACTTTTCGACGCCGGTGGTATTCAACGGCGCCTATTTCGCGGGCAATGCCTTCGCCACGGTCCAGTTCCAACTTCTGCTCGGTGGCAGTGTCGTCGCCACGAGCAGCATTCTCGACCCGAGCGCCACGCCGACGTTCCTGGCCTCGGGCTACAGCGGCCTGGTCGACGAAGTCGATGTGCTCAGCCCCAGTCCGGACTTCTTCGTCATGGACGACGTGACCTACTCCGGCGGTGTGCCCGAACCCGCTGCCTGGGCGTTGATGCTGATCGGCGTGGCCGGCTTAGGCGCCGCCTTGCGCGGGCGGCGGCTTTCGGCGGCTTAGATAATCGGATGTCGATGACGCGCTAGAGGGGCGTCGGCTCTCGACCTGTTTGAATCGGCGTCACTGCGGAACCGATCAAGTGACGCCATGGCGAGCTTCGGACCAGAGGGCATCAGGTGACCTCGAATTCCGCTGTCGCGGCCGGCTCCTTGGCCGTAGCGCTTTCAACCGCCGCGCAGGCCGAGATCGTCCGGGTTGTCTATACCGGCCATGTAGTGTCGGGCACCCTCGGTCGCGCCGCAGCGCTTCGCATCAAGCCAACAACTCCCGCGCGCCGTCCCACGCCTGACGAACGATGTCGCCCGCTGGCGCTGCGCGTGCCATGCCCGCCGACTGTCCGGCCCAGGCCTGCAGGCGCGTGAGATCGCCGGCAGCCGCTCGCCGCATGGCCCCGGTCAGGCCGCGCTGCACGGGGTAGGGGGCCGGCGCGGGCGCATTCGCCGCCGTGGCGGCGAGGACATAGGGCGTGGCGAGACTGCGCCCCGCCCGGCCGCTGAACACGCGGCTGACCAGGGTGTCCTCCGGCGTCGCTCGAGCCAGGCCCTCGGCCCAGGCCGGATCGATAGCCGCCTCC
>DATCEL010000089.1:0-3742 GCA_036510115.1 Caulobacteraceae bacterium | reverse complement strand
GGCCGGTCGGAGGCGGTCACCCGGCCGTAGTCGCGGGGCAGGCCCAGGGCGGCGAAGGCGGCGGCGGCCGCTTCGCCAAGGCCCGAGCGCAGATCGCTCATGGCCGGGCGGAGCTGACCTGGGTTTCGGTCTGGCCGGCGTTGGCCTTGAAGCGCTTACCCTGGCGGTTGAAGTCGGCCATTTCGGGAGTCACGTCGAAACCGGTCAAGACCTCGAAGTTGGATCCGCTGACCCGCGAATTGGCGCGGGGAATGGTGATGTTCTTGAGCGTGTCGACGACGTTCGTGCGATCCGCGCCGCGCGGGAAGGTGACGGGCAAGTCGAAATACTGCTTGCCTAGCACCGCATGGTTGCGGTCGGTGACGGCGACCCAATAGCGATAGGTCTTGCGGTCGCCCGGGGCCTGGGGGCCGCGGCCGAATTCGAACAGAACCTTCATCTCGACCCTGATCGGCTCCCCGCCCTTGTAGGCGCAGACCGAGGCGATGTTCTGGATTTCGCCGGTGTAGGCGACGTTGGCGGACGCTTCGACATTGTCCTTGAATTCCGTGTACCGGGCGGCGTCGTAGAGCGTCTTTACGAACGGGCACGGCCCCGCGTTTCGCAAGGCCGGCAACGGGCCGGTAAGGCTGCCAAATTCCTCCTTGCGCTTCCTTGACTTGGCGTCGTCCTGGGACTGCTGATCGGTCGGCGAGGCCCCCCCGCCGCCATACTGGGCGAAGACCGGGGCGGCGGGCGCGAGGCTGAGGGCGGCCATGGCCACGAAGAGATGCAGGCGAAGGCGGCGCATGAAATGGTTCCAGGCTGGGGCCGGCGAAAGATGGGCGGTGATAGCGGCATAAGCGCGGCGCCGCAACGAATCGTCATCTTGACGCGCCCGCGGCGCTCGCGGATGGACGCCCATGGCCGTTTACACCGAAGTCAGCGACGCCGAACTCGAAGTTTTTCTTGGCGGCTATCCGCTTGGACGCCCGCTGTCCTTCAAAGGCGTCGCCGAAGGCGTCGAGAACTCAAATTACGTTCTCGAAACAGAGACTGGACGATACATCCTCACCCTCTACGAGCGGCGGGCGAAGGCCGAGGATTTGCCCTTCTTCATGGCCCTGATGGAGTGGCTCGCCGGCCGCGGCTATCCCTGCGCCCGGCCGATCGCCGACAAATCGGGGCGCGTCCTGAACCGGTTGTGCGGCCGGCCGACGGCGATCGTCACCTTCCTGACCGGCCTGGCGCCACGGCGGCCCTCGGTCGTCCAATGCTTGGAGGCTGGCGACGGTCTGGCGTGGCTGCACATCGCCGGCCAAGGGTTTCCGATGTGGCGCGAGAACGATTTCGGCCAGGACGCTTGGGCGGCCATGACCCGCGCGCTCACGGAAAAAGCCGAAGCGCTGAAACCGGGCTTGGCCACCACCCTCGCCGGCGATATCGATTTCCTTGGCGCCGCGTGGCCTTCGGACCTGCCGTCGGGGGTGATCCACGCCGATTGGTTCCCCGACAATGTGTTCCTTCAGGACGGCCGGTTCGCCGGCGCGATCGACTTCTATTTCGCCGCCTGTGATCAGTTCGCCTATGACATCGGCGTCGCCTTGAACGCCTGGTGCTTTGAGGCCGATGGCAGCTTCAATGTCACCGCCGCGCGGGCCTTGATCTTGGGCTATCAGCGCCGTCGCGCGCTGGGGCCGGCCGAGAAAGCCGCCCTGCCGATCCTGGCCCGCGGCGCGGCCATGCGCTTTCTCTTGACCCGGCTCGCCGACTGGGGCGAAGGCCGCGAAGGCGCGCTCGTCCGCCCCAAGGATCCGCTGGAATACGAGCGCAAGCTCGCCGTGCATCGCGCCGGCCTGCACCTGTTTGAGGACTCATGACCGGACCCGCGATCACCATTTTCACCGACGGCGCCTGTCGCGGAAACCCTGGCCCCGGCGGGTGGGGCGCGGTGCTGATCGCTGGCGAGAACGAGCGGGACATCTGGGGCGGTGAAGGCGCCACCACTAACAACCGCATGGAGCTCACCGCCGCGATCGAGGCGTTGAACGCGCTGAAGCGGCCTTGCCGCGTGGAGCTGCACACCGACAGCCAGTATGTGAAGAACGGCATTACCCAATGGCTGGCGCTGTGGAAGGCGCGCGGCTGGCGCACCTACTCCAAGGGCGCGGTGAAGAACGAGGACCTGTGGCGGTGCCTGGACGAGGCGGCGGCGCGTCACACCATCGACTGGCGCTGGGTGAAGGGCCATGCCGGCCATCCGCTCAACGAGCGCGCCGACGCCCTCGCGCGGCGGGGCATGGAAGAAACGGAGGCGCGGCGGAGTCTTACTCCACTGGGCTGACAGTCCGCTGGGCGGCCCCCCGCGAGGGCGCGAGCCTGGGGGTAATCAGCCGACCCAGGCGCGGCGCCAGCCAACGCTCGATGTCGTCGACAATCTCATAGACTACCGGCACCAGCACCAGTGACAGGATGGTCGAGGTGAACAGGCCGCCGATCACCGCGACGGCCATGGGCTGGCGAAACTCCGAGCCCTTGCCAAGGGTCAGGGCTGTGGGAAGCATCCCGGCCATCATGGCCACGGTGGTCATCACGATCGGCCGAGCGCGCTCGCGGCATGCCTCCAGCAGGGACTCGCGCTGGCTCCTGCCCTCGCGTTCGCGCTCGATGGCGTACTCCACCAGCAGGATCGAGTTCTTGGCCGCCAGGCCCATGAGCATCAAAAAGCCGATGAGCGAGGGGATCGACAGGGCCAGGTCGGTGGCCAACAGCGCGGCCAGCGCGCCGCCGACCGCCGTGGGCAGGGCGGCCAGAATGATCACCGGCTTAAAGAAGCTTCGGAACAGCAACACCATGACCCCGTAGACTAGGCCGACGGCGGACAGCAGGGCGATGGCGAAGCCTCCGAACAACTGCTTGGACGCTTCCTCCTGGCCCTGCTCGGCCTTACCCACACCGGGCGGGAGATGCTTCATGATGGGCAGCTTATCGACCTTGGTCTGGGCGTCGCCGGACTGCAGGCCGCCGGTGGTGTCGGCGATGACGGTCAGATTGCGCATCCGGTTGACCCGGTTGATGACCGCCGGGCCAGCCTGGAAGTAGACGTCGGCGACGCTGTCCAGGGTGGTGACACCGCTGCCGGTGGTGGGCAGGCGCAGGTTTTTGATCACCGAAAGGTCGGTGCGGTCGCGCTGGGGCAGTCGAACGCGCACGGGGATCCGGCGCTCGCCCTGGTCCAGCTTGGAGACATTGGCGTCGATGTCGCCCACCGTGGCGATGCGGGCGGCCGCGGCGATCGCCTGGACCGAGACGCCCAACCGGGCGGCTTCGTCACGCTTGGGACGCACGATCAATTCGGGACCCGGCGGCGGGCTGTCGGGTCTGGGATCAGCGAGGCCAGACACGCCGCGCATTTGCCGTTGCAATTCAAGCGCCGCCTGATCGAGGTTTTCCCCTGTCTCGCTGGTGAGGATGACCTGGACGTCGGCGACACCGAAGCCGGAGGTGTCAAACGTCAGACGGGCGTCGGGAATCTGGCGAAGTTCGGTTCGCAGCCGATCGCGGATCTGTGCGATCTTGGCTTTGCGTTCGGGTTTGAGAATGGCGGCCACGGCGCCCTGGTTGGTTCCGGCCGAGCCGGAAATCCCGCCGCCAAACCCCGACGAAACGTTGGCGCCGCCCATCTGGGTGTAGACGTGCTCGGTCTCCGGCTGCTTGAGCAGGAGGGTCTGGAGCTTGCCGGTCACGACGCGCATGTCGTCGA
>DATCEL010000088.1:0-4920 GCA_036510115.1 Caulobacteraceae bacterium | reverse complement strand
AGTCTGACGACGCGGAGCCCCGATGGTCTGGCGATCGCCCCGCTCTATGAGCCATCGATCGCGCCGCCCGGATTCGCGCCAGCCCCGCGCGGCGGGGAGCGGCCCTGGGACATCCGCGCCAACGTTCGCCATCCGGTCATTTCGAAGGCGAGCGAGGCCGTTCTGGAGGAACTGGCCGGCGGCGCCGCTTCGATTCTCCTGAAGATACGCCACGACGGCAAGGAAGGGATCGCCGTTAGTTCGGCCGAGGAGATGAACCAGCTGCTCGACGGCGTGCTCATTGACGTCGCCCCCATCGCCCTCGACGCCGGCTTTCTTGGCCCGCAAGCGGCCGAATGGCTCTCGGCCGCCGCCAAGGGTTCGCCCGTCGCGCCGCTCGCGTTTCACTTCGATCCCTTGAGCGCTTTCGCCGTAAGCGGCCGAAGTCCCGGACCGATCGAAGGCCACATCAACGCGGCCGCGAACGCGGCGGCGCGGCTAGCCCCCATCCACCCCAGGGCCAGCTTGTTCCTCGCCTCGGGAGCGGTGGTTCACGAGTCCGGCGGCGCGCCGGCAGAGGAACTCGCCTTCGCGACCGCGTCCGCCCTCGCCTATCTCAAGGCCATGACGCGCGCCGGTCTTTCGCTGGACGCAGCGGCGGCCGGAATCGTCATCGGCGTGGCCGTCGATGGCGATCCCTTGATCTCGATCGCCAAGCTGCGGGTCGCGCGGCTGCTGTGGGCGAGGCTGGCCGGGGCGTGCGGCGCGCCCGGGCAGGCGCTGATCGAGGCTCGCTCTTCGCGCCGCATGCTTACCCGGGCCGATCCTTGGACCAATATGGTCCGGCTGACCGCTGCCTGCTTCGCCGCCGCCGTGGGCGGAGCGGACGCCGTCGTCCTGGGCGCCTTTACCGACGCGCTTGGTCCCCCAACCAGTTTCGCCAGGCGTATGGCGCGCAACAGCCAACTGGTCGTCATGGACGAAGGGCATTTGGGGGCCGTCTCCGATCCCGTCGCCGGGGCCGGAGCGTTCGAGACGCTTTCGCGTGACCTGGCGCGGGAGGCGTGGGCCGCCTTTAACGCCATCGAGGCGGCGGGCGGGATCGTCGTCGCCTTGCGAGAGGGGCTGGTCGCGCGCGAGGTCGAGACGACGCGTGAGGCGCTGGCCGCCGCCATCGCCGGCGGGGAGATGAAAATCGTCGGCGTCACCGATTTTCGGGCGGACGAGGCCAAACCGGTCGCATTGGAGGCGGCGCCCACCGACCTTCCACCGCCGCACGAGGCGGCTCTGCCAGGACCGGACAGCGCCTGCCCGGCGCTCACCGCCATTTCCCTCGAGGACCTGGCGACATGAGCGGCTTCCCCGACTTCGCGAAGATGCCGTTCGAGATTGACGAGGCCGAGACCGCCACGCCCTCGACGCTCGGCGATCCGTGGCTCACCGCCGAGGGAATCGAAGTCCAGACCGACTATGGGCCAAAGGATGTTGCCAGCCTCGACTTTGCCGGCGGCTGGCCGGGCATCGCGCCCTTCCTGCGGGGTCCCTACCCGACGATGTACCGGACCAATCCGTGGACCGTTCGTCAGTATGCCGGCTTCTCCACGGCGGAGGAATCGAACGCCTTTTACCGGCGCAATCTGGCCGCCGGGCAGATGGGCCTATCGGTCGCTTTCGACCTGGCCACCCACCGCGGCTACGATTCCGATCATGAGCGGGTCACGGGCGACGTCGGCATGGCCGGCGTGGCCATCGATTCGATCCTCGACATGCGGACGCTGTTTTCCGGCATTCCGCTGGAGAAGATGAGCGTCTCGATGACCATGAACGGCGCGGTGTTGCCGGTTCTGGCGCTCTACATAGTGGCAGCCGAGGAGCAGGGCGTCGCCCACGCGCGCCTGTCGGGCACGATCCAGAATGACGTGCTCAAGGAGTTCATGGTCCGCAACACCTACATCTACCCGCCGGCGCCCTCGATGCGGATCGTCTCCGACATTTTCGCCTACACGGCGCGCGAGATGCCCAGGTTCAACTCCATTTCGGTGTCCGGCTATCACATGCAGGAAGCCGGGGCCTCGCTAGACCTGGAGCTCGCCTACACCCTCGCCGATGGCCTCGATTATGTCCGCGCTGGGATCGCGGCGGGCATGGCTGTGGACGCCTTCGCGCCGCGCCTGTCGTTCTTCTGGAACGCGGGCATGAATTTCTACATGGAGGTCGCCAAGCAGCGGGCGGCGCGGCTCCTGTGGGCGGGGCTCATGCGCTCGCGCTTCGCGCCGGCCGATCCGCGTTCGCTCTCCCTGCGCGCCCACACCCAGACCAGCGGCTGGAGCCTAGCCGCCCAGGATGTCTTCAACAACGTGCCGCGCACGACGCTCGAGGCCATGGCCGCCGTGGCCGGCCAGACCCAGAGCCTTCACACCAATTCCCTCGACGAGGCCCTGGCCCTGCCAACGGATTTCTCCGCCCGCATCGCCCGCAACACGCAGCTGTTCCTGCAGGTCGAGAGCGGCGCGACCCGAGTCATCGATCCGTGGGGGGGAAGCTGGTTCATGGAACGCTTGACCCACGATCTGGCGGCGCGGGCGCTCGGCCACATCGAGGAGGTGGAGGCTCTGGGCGGCATGGCCATGGCGATCGCCGAGGGTCTGCCCAAACGCCGGATCGAGGAAGCGGCGGCCCGCACTCAGGGCCGCATCGACTCCGGCCGACAGATCATTGTCGGGGTGAACCGCTATCTCACCGACGAGGCTGACGACATTCCCATACTCGCGGTCGACAACAGCGCGGTGCTCGCGAGCCAGATGGAAAAACTCGCCCGGCTGAAGGCGGAGCGGGATCCAGTCGCGGTCGCGGCGGCGCTCGCGGCGCTGGAAGCCGGGGCGCGCGGCGGGGCCAATCTTCTGGGACTGAGCGTCGAGGCGGCGCGCGCCCACGCCACCGTGGGCGAGATCAGTCTTGCTCTGGAAAAGGTCTTCGGACGTCATCAAGCCAAGCCCGAAGTGGTCAAGGGCGTCTACGCCGCCGAGGCCGGCGCCGATCCGGGCGTGGCGCGCGCCAAGTCCATGGTGGCCGCCTTCACCGAGGCGGATGGCCGGGCGCCGACGATCCTGATCGCCAAGATGGGCCAGGACGGTCATGACCGCGGTCAGAAGGTCATCGCCACCGGCTTCGACGACTTGGGCTTCGAAGTTGACGCCGGACCGCTCTTCGCCACCCCCGCCGAGACCGCCAAGGCGGCGGTGGAGCGCCGCGTGCATGTGGTCGGCGCAAGCTCGCTCGCCGCTGGACACCTGACACTGGCGCCGCAACTGAGGGTGGAATTGGACAAGCTTGGCGCGAACAACGTGATGATCGTCGTCGGCGGCGTCATCCCGGCGGGCGACTTTCAGGCTCTAAAGCACGCCGGCGTGAGGCTGATCTTTCCCCCGGGCTCCACGGTGGCCGGCGCCGCCGCGGCGATCCTCGACGAACTCAACCGCGATCTGGGATATTCGCAGGACGACTAGGTCAGGTGGATTACGCCGCCGTCGGGCATACGAAGCGGCCGCCCAGCGCGCCGTCGCGGAGATAGACCTGGATCTCGGTCGCCTGACCGGCGTCGGCGAGCCGCGCGCCCAATCGCTTGGCGGCGTCCTCGGCCTTGGCGCCGCTGACGAAAACCTGGGAATTGTCGACCGAGGACTGTCTCACCGCCCAGCCGTGGGCGAAAGGTTCGACAACGATGACGCGCACCATCACTCTACTCCACTCCCCCAATACTCAAGGCTTTTGCCAGATGAACGTGACGTTGGTTTGACGTCCAGTGGGCAAAAGGAGTGATTACGCAGTTGTGATCTTCGGTGTAACCGCGAGGCGCTCGATCGCGAAGTAACAGCCATGACCTTTCCCGGACTGCGATTCATTCTGGCCGCGCTGGCCGCCTCATGGAGCGCGTCGGCGATCGCCGCCGACGGCGCCCATCCTACGGTGGTCGAACTGTTTCAGAGCCAGGGTTGTTCGTCTTGCCCGCCGGCCAACGCCAATCTCATGGCGCTCATCGGACGGCCCGACATATTGGCGCTGTCCTTCGGCGTCACCTACTGGGACCAGCTCGGCTGGAAGGACACCTTCGCCCAGCCCACCTTCACTGCTCGCCAGTGGGATTACGCCCACGCCCTGAAACATCAGAGCGTGTTCACGCCGCAGGTGGTGGTCAATGGTCGCCGCGATGGCGTGGGGGCCAATCCGGCCGAATTGCGTGCGCTGATTGTCGCTGGTGATCGCGGCGTCGGCGGTCCGTCGCTCAGTTTTCGTCCCGGTCAAGCGATCGTCGGCGCGGCGCCCTCCCCGACGGGCGGCGCGGACGTCTGGCTCGTGCGTTACGATCCGCGCATCGTTCAGGTTCCAATCCAGCGCGGCGAGAATGCCGGCCGCACCCTTCCCCACCGCGACGTGGTGCGCCAACTGACGCGGCTGGGACACTGGCGGGGACGCGCGGCGAGCTTCGACGTGGCGGCGGCGAGCCCCGGGCTGGCCACCGCGATCCTGGTGCAAGCCGGGCCAGGCGGCCCGATCCTGGCCGCGGCGCGAAGCTAGGGCGACGACCTACTCGCGCAGCGCCTGAATGATGCGTTCGACTTGGACCTCCACGGGCGGACCGATGTCGACGACGATGGCGTTTTCGTCGGGCGCGGGGACTTCGAGGGCCTCGAACTGACTGGCGACGAGCGAAGGCGGGAAATAGTGGCCCTTCCTGCGCGACACGCGCTCACCGATGAGATCGGGTGAACCCTGCAGATAGACCGTGCGCACGAAGGGCCGCCCCCGGGTCAGCATCTCACGGTAGGCGCGCTTGAGCGCCGAACAGGCGACGACAGCGGCCTCGCCCGCCTCGGCCCGCGCCTCGATCCAATCGGCTATGGCCGCGAGCCATGGCCAGCGATCGTCGTCCCCGAGCGGCTC
>DATCEL010000087.1:0-11647 GCA_036510115.1 Caulobacteraceae bacterium | reverse complement strand
TGCCGAGGGGGGCGCGGACTATGTGGCCTTCGGCGCCTTCTTCGCGACCGCCACCAAGGAAACCGCCCACCGGCCGGATCCGGAGATCCTCGGCATCTGGCAGGAAACCATGCTGACGCCGTGCGTCGCCATCGGTGGAATCACGGTGGAGAACTGTCGCGGCGTGGCCGCCGCGGGAGCGGATTTCATCGCGGTCAGCGCCGGCGTATGGCGCCACCCAGAGGGACCCGCCGCCGCCGTTGCGGCCCTTAACGTGGAAATCGCCCAGGGGCTGGCGGATCGCGAGCCAGCCTCCTACGCTCCGAACGCGGGTGTCTTGAGGACCGAACCATGAATCCGATCACTTTGTTTCTCGTCTTTGTGCTCGTGGCGGCCGGGGTGGGCGTCGAGGCCGTTGCCCGAGGGCCCGCCGGCGCGCCGTTCTTCCTTGCCGCGCTTATCGTCGCCTTGTCGCTGAAGATGGCCAACACCTGGCAGAAATTCGTGGTCTTGCGCGCCGGCAAGCTGCAAGGCGTGAAGGGGCCCGGGCTGTTCTTCATCTTCCCGATCCTCGACACGGTGGTGGCCGTCATCGACGAGCGCATCCAGACCACGGCCTTCAGCGCCGAACAGGCCCTCACCCGCGACACCGTCCCGGTGAACATCGACGCCATCATCTTCTGGCGAGTGCACGACTCACGCGCCGCGGCGCTGGAGATCACCGACTACCGGACCGCCATCGACCGCATCGCCCAGACATCCTTGCGCGAAATGATCGGCGCCTCGATGCTCTCGGCGTTGTTGTCGGAGCTAAAGTCGGCCGACGAGCGTCTGCGCAATGAGATCGGGCGGAAGACCGAGGCCTGGGGAGTCTCGGTCAGCGCCGTGGAGATTCGCGACGTCTCCATTCCTGAGGCTTTGCAGGACGCCATGTCTCGCGAAGCTCAGGCGGAGCGGGAGAAGCAGGCTCGGATCATCCTGGGGTCCGCTGAGGTCGCGGTCGCCGGCCAATTCGTCGAGGCTGCGCGGGCCTATGCGGACAATCCAGCCGCCCTGCAGCTACGGGCCATGAATATCATTTACGAGACCACCAAGGAGCGCGGAGCCACGATCCTGATGCCCACCGCCATGGTCGATGCGATGAGCCCGGCGGTCGCCCTGGCCGTGGCCGCCAACGCTCAGCCCGGCGGTGTGGCCAGCAAATAGTCGCCCGCCGCGTCGCCGACGAGCCGCCTTGGATCGTAGATCCCCGGCGCGGCAGCGCACGCGGTTGCCACGGGGGCGCCCCTCCACTAGGTTCCGCGACCATTTCGCGAGCCTCGTAGAGACCCCATGAAGATCAACGGCAACGCCATCAAGGTCGGCAACGTCATTCAACATGACGGCGGCCTGTGGGTGGCGGTCAAGACCGCCCACGTGAAGCCCGGCAAGGGCGGGGCCTTCGCCCAGGTCGAGCTAAAGAACCTGATCGATGGACGCAAACTCAACGAGCGCTTCCGCTCGTCCGACACTGTCGAACGGGTGACGCTCGAACAGAAGGATTTCAGCTTTCTCTACGAGCAGGGTGACGCCCTGGTGTTCATGGACCAGAAAACCTACGACCAGATTGAACTGCACAAGGACTTTGTCGGGGAAGATCAGATTCGCTTCCTGAACGACGGAATGCTGGTGACGCTGGAGTTCCATGAGGAGCGGCCGATCGGCATCGAACTGCCGGAAAGCGTGGTTTTGGAGGTGGTCGAGACGGAGCCGACCGTGAAAGGCCAGACGGCGTCCAGTTCCTACAAACCCGCCAAGGCGTCCAACGGCATGCGGATCATGATCCCGCCCTACATGGGCGAGGGTGAACGCATCCTCGTCTCCACGGAAACCGGCGAATACATGCGCCGGGCCGACTGAGCCGGTGACCACGCCCACGGCGCTTGTCAAAGTGATGATCGACGCCGCCCGGAAGGCTGGACGGGCGCTGGCGCGCGACTTTGGCGAGGTGACCGAGTTGCAGGTCTCCAAGAAGGGGGCGGCCGACTATGTCACCGCGGCCGACCTCAAGGCCGAACAGACCCTGTATGAAGAACTCTCGCGGGCGCGACCTGGCTATGGCTTCCTGGCCGAGGAGCGTGGTCTCGTTGAGGGAACCGACAAGACCCACACCTGGATTGTCGATCCGCTCGATGGCACCACCAATTTCCTTCACGCCATGCCGCATTTCGCGATCAATATCGCCCTGCAGCGCGAGGGCAAGGTGATCGCCGGCGTCACCTACAATCCAGCTACCTCCGACCTCTATTGGGCCGAGCGCGGCCGCGTCGCATTCCAGAACGGTCGCCGCCTGAGGGTCGCCGCGCGTACGCGCTTCGAAGAAGCGGTCTTCGCGACCGGCATCCCGTTCATGGGGCACGGCCAGCATGCGAAGTTTCTGAAGGAGTTGCACCAGATCGCTCAACGGGTGTCCGGGGTGCGCCGGTTCGGCGCCGCGGCCCTGGATCTCGCCTGGGTCGCTGCCGGTCGATTCGATGGCTACTGGGAGCGCGATCTGCATGCCTGGGATCTCGCCGCTGGCCTGATCCTGGTCACGGAGGCGGGGGGCACGGTGAGCGACGCCGATGGTGGTGGCGACCCGCTAGCGACAGGCTCGATCTGCGCAGCCAACGCCGACCTCCATTCCAAGTTGTTGGCGCGGCTGGAAGCGGCCGCATAGACCCTTGGCGGGCGCGCGGGCGCGTCTAAACTCAATGTCCATGAGGATAACGCGAAGAGAAGCTACGCTGCTGGCGACGGGACTAGCTTTTGCGCCGCGCGTCGCCTTTGCCGAGTCGCCACCGCCCGCCTTGTTCGCCGACTTTGGCCAGCAATCTTCCGAAGGCGCCGTCTACGAGCAAGCCATCGACAAGGGCGCCGACTTTCTTGTCGCGCCGGTGATCTCGAGCAGAGACGGCGTTCTCGTCGTCGCGCCCGACAACGAGCTTTCTCTTTTCACCGATGTCGCCCATCGACCCGAGTTCTCGGCCCGAATGCAAGACCAGGTCGTGGACGGCGTCTCCGCAAAGGGTTGGTTTTCTGAAGACTTCAGCCTTGCTGAACTGAAGTCGCTGGCGACGAGCCCGACGATCCGAGGCGGCGGCCTACGGCCACTCCCGCCGCGTGGCCTGCTTTTGCTTCAGGACATCATCGACATGGCGCGCGCCGGCAGCATTCGCCAGGGGCGAGTCGTGGGCATCTCGCCGCGCCTCGTGCGCCCCGCCTATTTCGCGACCCGCGAGCTCAATCTCGAACCGCGTCTTGCCGATCTGATCCGGCTGAACGGCTACAATTCCATGGCCGCGGCGATGATTGTCCAGGCTCGAGATCCGGCGGCGCTGAAGGCCCTTGCCGACCTATCGAGCGTTCGCCGCGTGCAGCTGATCGATGCCGAGGGGACGCCGACCGACCCTTCCGCGATGCACTTTGAAACGATGATCGAGAACAACGGCCTGCGGGCGGTAGCGGGCTGGGCCAACGCTATCGGACCGGTCGAGTCCCTTTTGATCCACTCGGGCGCGAAAGGAACGATCTTGGCCACCGATCTGGCGCGTGCAGCTCACCAAGCGGGGCTCGCCGTCTATGGCCGCGCGGCGGCCCCGGCGCCGCATGAGCAACTTGGCGCCCTCCGCGCCCGGCTGTCGGCTCTGTATCTCGCCGGCGTCGACGGCGTTATGTGCGCCGACATCGGACTCGCGGTGAGGGCGCGCGGCAACGCCTTGAACAGAGCTCGTCGGCAGGGTGAAGACGTCTACTGAGCAGCGGCGGGAGCTCCCGTTCGCGCCTCCAACTCTAGGCGCTCGGCTGTTATGGCGTCGAGTGCGCGTCGGGACTCAACGATCCGCACCTTGTCGCCACTCTGTTTCGCCGCCAGCCACAGGTGCGTCGCCTCCATCTCGCGAGTGGCGACAAGGTGTGAATCATCGGCCGGTGCAAAGCCGCCCAGGCCGATCCTGGCGAGATTCTCGCGTTGTTCCGCCGCTTTGGCGGTATCGTCTTGACCATAGGTGAGGAAGAACTGCCTCAGCTTCTCCTTGATCGCCGGGTCCAGATCCCGCCGCCACACGAGCGGGCTCTCGGGCAAGGCTGGCGAGCGCCAGATTTCGCGGACCTCGCGAGCGACGGATCGCGCTTTGCGTCGGCTTGCATCGAGCCGCCCACTGCTCGTGGCGGCGACATCAAGCCGGCCAGCCGCCAGGGCCGCGAGAGTCGCTTCGAAGTCGCCGCTGCTGACTTGTCGAAAGCACTGCGCCGGCGAGATACCGCGCGATGCGAAGAGATAGGTCTCAAGCGTTAGGTTCGCCGCGGTCGAGAGCGTCTCACCCAATCCTAGCGTCAGAGTGCGGTCGCATTTGAGCACGCGGTCCAATGAGAGCTTGCTCTTGCCACTCACGATGAGAATAGAATGGTCGCCCTCGTCGCCGAGCCGTGGCGCGGCCCGGGCGAACACTTCGGCATCAGCCCTTCGCACTGCCTGCAGAGCCGACTGATTGGAAAGCCAACTTAAGTCTGTCCGGCGACTGCGCATGGCGTCGATGACAGTGGCTTCACTGGCAACAAAGGAGACCGCGACCCTCAGTCCGGTCGAACGCTCCATGTCATCGACGATCGGCTTCCAGTCACTGGACGTTGCGGGACGGGATTCGAACGAAAGAACGGAAAAGCGAACGACGCCCGTCTCCGCGGGGCCCTCCTCGGCGGTCTCGCGACCGCAGGCCGCCAGAGCGGCGTCGGCGAGCGCCAAACCCACGAACAGGCGGCGGCTGATCACGTCGGCGCTTCTCCTCGGTGTGGGTGGGAATTTATTGGGTTTTTGGCATGGCCGCCGAGGCTAGGTCCAGCGTCCCGACTGGGCCGAGCCACCGTCGCGGGCCAATATCGCTTTACATCAAGGCGTGGTGTCCCTATGTGCACGCCCTCCGGCGGACCCCGTTGTCCATTAAGCGCTGCTAACGCCGGCCTAGGTTCAACAATCTGCAGGGGGTTACGTGAGTTGCACACGTACCATTCTCCCCTGGACCTGGTCCGTGAGCGGTCGCCGGAACGTCCCGTAGCCCTTGTGCGACAGGACGCCGTGCGGGTCGCGGCGCGCTGGTTCCAGACGAATTTTAAAGGCGAGACGCTTTACGCGCTCAAGGCCAATCCGTCGCCGTGGGCGATCCGCGCCCTTCATGAGAGCGGCGTGGACGGCTTCGACGTGGCCTCGATCGCCGAGATCGAGCTGGCGCGGCGGCATGCGCCCGGCGCGCGGCTGTCGTTCATGCATCCTGTTAAGAGCCGACACGCCATCGCTAGCGCCTATTTTGACTACGGCGTTCGGGTCTTCGCCCTCGATAGTCACGAGGAACTGGGAAAAATCATCGGCGCGACCGGCGGAGCGAACGACCTCACGCTCATGGTCCGCCTGGCGGTGGAGGCGCCCGGCGCCGCCTATGCCCTTTCCGGCAAGTTCGGCGTTGACGCCGCCGCCGCGCCGGAACTTTTGCTGGCGGCGCGCAGGGCTACCGGCGATTTGATGGGCGTGACCTTCCACGTCGGCAGTCAATGCATGCGCCCCTCGGCCTATCAGGCGGCCATGGCCCAGTCTTCGCGAGCTCTGGTGCGGGCCGGCGTATTCGCTGACGTGGTCGATGTCGGGGGCGGCTTTCCCTCCATCTACCCCGGCATGATCCCTCCCGACCTCGCGGACTACATCGCCGCCATCAATCGGGGCTTCTCCGAGATGATGGTCCACGAGACGACTGAACTATGGTGCGAACCCGGTCGCGCGTTGGTTGCCGAAGGTTCGTCGCTGCTGACGCGTGTGGAATTGCGCAAAGGCGACGCTCTCTATCTTAACGACGGCGCCTTTGGATCGTTGTTCGACGCCGCTCACGCTAAGTGGCGTTTCCCGGTCAAACTGGTCCGATCAGAAGTCTCCAGCACCGCGCCCCTTAGGCCATTTCAACTCTTTGGACCGACTTGCGATTCAGCCGATCAGATGCCCGGGCCTTTCTGGTTGCCTGAAGACGTCGGTGAGGGCGATTACGTCGAGATTGGCATGCTGGGCGCCTATGGCGTCGCCATGGCCACGCGGTTCAATGGATTTGGGGAATTTGAGACCGTTGAGGTCGCGGACCCGCCCATGGCGTCGATGTTCGGTCTCGCACCACGCTCGATCCGTACGCCGGGCGAGACATCGACGGTCGTCAAGTTGTCGCGCGCTCGCGGCAGGAAACGCCGGCGGAGGTAATTTCCGCTTCGATCCATCATCGCGAGAGAGTCATGACCAAGCCCAACACAAAGGCAGAGCTGCTTTCGCAGGCGGTCGAGCACGTCGATATCAGCACCTATGACGCGCGGCCGATGATCGATGCCATGCGCAAGATGAGCTTCGCCTCGCGCGATACGGCGCGGGCTGCCGAGATTCTCAACATGGCGCTTGAGGATGAAGCTTGCTCGGTTTGGATTACCCTTGCCGGGTCAACAAGCGCCGGCGGCTGCATGCACGTCTGGCGCGACATGCTGAAGTACGGCATGGCCGACGTGGTGGTGGCCACCGGCGCCTCGATCATCGACATGGATTTCTTCGAGGCGCTGGGCTTTCGCCACTATCAAGCGGATGCCGCTGTCGATGACCGAGACCTCCGGGCTCTCTATATCGACCGGATCTACGACACCTACATTGACGAAGAAGAGCTGCAGGCTTGCGACCATGCGATCAAGGAGATCGCCGATGGCCTCGAAGCTCGCCCCTATTCCTCGCGGGAGTTCATCCACGAGGTCGGGCGCTGGCTGGCCTCCGGCAAGGCGCGCAAGCCCGATAGCTTGATCCAGACCGCGTTCCAGGAGGGATGCCCGATATTCTGCCCGGCGTTTACCGACAGTTCCGCCGGCTTCGGGCTGGTCAAACACCAAGCCGAACGCATCAAGGCCGGTCAGCCCTATCTCACCATCGACTCGGTGGCGGACTTCCGCGAATTGACCGACGTCAAGATCGCGGCCGGAACAACGGGTCTGTTCATGGTCGGCGGCGGCGTCCCGAAGAACTTCGCCCAAGACACTGTGGTGTGCGCGGAGATTCTTGGCATCGAGGCGGAGATGCACAAATACGCCATACAGATCACCGTCGCCGACGTTCGCGACGGCGCCTGCTCGTCCTCAACGCTCAAGGAAGCCTGCTCGTGGGGGAAGGTCGATGTGACGTGGGAACAGATGGTGTTCGCCGAGGCGACAACGGTGGCCCCGCTCATCATTTCCGACGCCTACCATCGGGGCGCGTGGAAGCGGCGGCCAAAACGCCGCTGGGCCGAGTTGTTCGGCCGCGGTTGATTCCGGCGCGCTTCGCGGCGAGGCTGAGCGCCTTCCCCCAGGAGCCCGCATCTTGCAGTCCAAACGGCTAGTCACGGGCGGAATCGCTCTGTTCCGCTTGCCCGGGGGCGCCCTCGCCGAGGAACCGGGTGACGTTTCCAGCCACCTTGCCGGCCGCGAAACCGACTCCCTGTCTGCCATTTGCCAGGCAGAGGCAGCCCGCAACTCTAGGACGCCCTGGTGACCGACGCGGGCATCGAGATCTGGCGCGGTTCAGTCAATACCTGGGAATGCGACCAGATGGGCCATTTGAACGTACGCTTCTATGTGGCGCGCGCCACAGAGGGTCTGGCCGGCCTCGCCGCCGCGCTCGGGTTACCCCAAGCCTTCAGTTCCCGGAGCGAGGCCACGCTCATCGTTAAGGATCACCACATACGCTTCCTGCGCGAGGCGCGGGCAGGCGATCCCCTTTTCATGCGCGGCGGCGTCATCGCCATCGAGGAGAATCAGGCACGTCTGCTCCAACTCCTCTTTCACGCCAGGAGCGGCGAACTGGCCGCCAGTTTTCAAACCGTCGTGACCCATGTCACCGCGCGCGAGGAGCGCCCTTTTTCGTGGTCGCCGCTGACACGAGAGCTGGCCGACCGCCTGGTTGTGCCAATTCCGGACCGCGCGGCGCCAAGGAGTCTCAGTCTCGATCCGCCATCCGGCGCCGCCAGCCTCGCCGCGGCGGATCGCATGGATCTTATACATCTGGGCGCCGGCGCCTTCGTCGCATCAGACTGCGACGCTTTTGGGCGGGTTAGCGCGGAGCATATCGTAGGAAGAATCGCTGACGGAGTTCCGATTCTGGCCGGGGCTCTTGGTGGTCGAACGGCCCAGCCGCCAGCCAATGTCGGCGGCGCCGTCCTGGAATATCGTCTGGCATACGCCGCGTGGCCAAGGGCCGGCGACCGCTTCATCGTCCGTTCCGGGCTTGTGGGATTTGACGATCGTGTGCAGCGGTTCGCCCACTGGATGCTTGATCCGAATTCCGGCGCGGCCTGGGCGACAAGCGAGGCGGTCGCTGTCGGCCTTGATCTTTCCGCTCGCAAGATCACGCTGATCGGCGAAGAGACAAAGCGGCTTCTAGCCCGCCGCGTGATTGGCGGTCTTTCGCTCTAGTCTGCGATCAGACCGTTCCGCATGCGATCGGTAGCCAGGGGCGGAAGCTATTTCTTCGCAGTTGCGTCCTGGCCAGTCGCTCTTTGGATCAGGGCCGCGATTCGGTCGGTCGAGTCGGCCGCCTGGCTCAACATGCTAAGAGGCGACGCGCCTGGTTTGACGGCGGCGACCACCTGATTGGCTGCGTTCTGCGCCAAGGTGACGGCAGCGTTTTGGGCCGCGGCGATTTTTGCCGACGCGCTGGCGTAGGCGTCCTGATAGATGAAGCCGTAGGTAGGATAGGTTGTGGCTCCGAGATTCCGTGACGGATCGTTCCAAACCTTCACCTGGCTCCAGTCGCCGGCTGGCGAAACATCGACCACGGTGACGTTCTTTTCCACATGACCCCGGTCACCATCGATCAGCGACCAATTGGCGTGGGTGATCTGGATGACGCGGTCGGTGAGCACTTGGGTCACCACCGCCACATGGCCCAGTCGCATACGATCGGTGGGCTTGAAACACAGCACGGCGCCCGCCTTGGGCGAGAAACCGGTCTGATATCGGCCGGCGGCCTGAGCCCACCAAGTGCGGGCGTCACCGAAAATCTGGATGCCCGACACCAGCCGTGCGAACGGAACGCACTGCCAATAATCTTGCGCGAACGCGCCGCTGGGCCCGAAGGCGATCGCGGCGGCTATCGCTAGGGAACCCAGACGGGTTCTCATGCGTTGGCTCATGTTTCGCCTAAATCCCGATCTACACGCCAGGAGTTAACCTTGGATGGGGAAAATGAAAAGAGTCTTTATGCCGCAGGCTCCTCGCGATTTCGTGACCAACGGGAGCGTAGTGAGTCAGAATGAATCGCTCAAGGTGACGCTTCCTGTGGATAACCTCTAGTTGCAAACTGCGGTCACATTCTACCAATACCTAATATTCAGCGCAACCTTGACTGGGATCGATATCTTTTACTCTGCTGATTTATCTCCGTGTCGGTCCTCGCTACGATAAGCTTGAGATTGAAACGGAACGAAATCCGAATTGAAGCCCAGAATCGTTGCCGCCAAGCTGCAATGGCCATCGCCTCAGCTTGCGAGAACGCTAGAGACATGCTGGCAGCTTGGGCCGCGCTCGCACCCTCCAAGGCCATCGTCACGCAACACCATGGCGCAAAACGCCAACACTTTGGCGGCGATCGCCGCCGCGCCTCCGACCTAGAGAAAGCTGTACGGGTCGATATCGATCGTCAATCGAATCGACGCAGGCGGCCGCACACGCGCGCGCCATGCCTCCATAAAGCTCGCCAGATCGACCGAGCGCTCCGCGCGCACCAGTAGCCGCTTTCGCCGCTTCCCTCGAATCAGACCGAGCGGCGCGTCGGCCGGCCCGTAGATCTCCACGCCGTCGGCGTTGGGCACGACCCGGACCATTGCCGCGCAGAACGCGTCCAAGCTCGCCGCGTCCGGACCCGATGCTATCACTGCGGCCAGTCGCGCGAACGGTGGCAAGCCTGCGTCGCGGCGCTCCTCCAGCTCGATCTCCGTGAAGGCGTCGCGATCGGCGGCGGCGAGAGCGGTCATGACCGCATGGTCCGGGGCCCAGGTTTGGACGAGCGCCCTCCCTGGTCGTTCGCGACGGCCCGCTCGTCCCGAGACTTGGGTGAGTAGCTGGAAGGTTCGTTCGGCCGCCCGGAGATCACCGCCGCGAAGGCCCAGGTCCGCGTCCACCACCCCCACCAGCGTCAGATTCGGAAAGTCATGGCCCTTGGCGGCGGCCTGGGTGGCGATCAGGATGTCGATCTCTCCCGAAGTCATCGCCTCGACGAGCGCCCGCGCCTCTGTCGCGCCGACGATCGTATCCGACGAAAATACCGCCAGGCGGGCTTGAGGGAATCGGCTTCCCACTTCCTCCGCGATGCGCTCGACGCCGGGTCCGACGGAAACCAATGTGTCCTCCGCCTGGCAATACGGACAGCGCTTGGGCCTTGGCATCGAAAAGCCCGTCAAGTGACACACCAAGCGTCCACTGTAGCGATGCTCGACGAGCCAGGAGTCGGAGTCAGGCGCCTTCAGGCGCTCGCCGCACGCCCGGCACAGGACCAACGGCGCATATCCCCTGCGATTGAGGAATAGCAGGCTTTGTTCGCCGCGCAGCAGGGTCTCGGCCATGGCCTCGACGAGCGGTGGGGATAGCCACGCGCCGGTCTCGGGCGGATGCTCGCGGAGGTCCAGGAGGGTGATTTCGGGCAAGACCGCTGCCCCGTGACGAGCCTCTAGCCGCAGCCAGCGATAACGCCCGTTCGTGGCGTTCCAAAGCGTCTCCAGCGACGGCGTGGCCGACGCCAAGACCACCGCGCAACCTTCGATCTTGGCTCTAGCCACCGCCAGATCGCGAGCGTGATAGATGAAACCGTCCTCTTGCTTATAGGCGCCGTCATGCTCCTCATCGACGACAATCAAGGCCAGTTCCGCAAACGGCAGGAACAGGGCAGAGCGCGCACCCACCACAACGCGCGCCTCGCCGCGCGCCACGGCCTCCCAGGTCTGGCGCCGAAGCGGGGGAGAAATCGCTGAATGCCACTCGGCCGGCGCGGCGCCGAATCGGCGCTCAAATCGTCCCAACACCTGGGCGGTGAGGGCGATCTCTGGGAGCAATACAAGGACCTGCGCCCGCGGGCTGCGACGCAGAGCCGCGGCCACCGCCTCTAGATAGACCTCGGTCTTACCGGATCCGGTCACCCCGTCGAGCAGTGAGACTGAAAATCCGCCCGCCGCGATCAAGGCGACGACGGCCTGCGCCGCCGCGGCCTGACTCAGGTTGAGATCCGCCTCGGACAGTTCTGGATCGGGTCGGGCAAAGTCCGTCTGTGGCAAGGTCCAGGTTTCAGCCAGCGCGCCATCGGCGAGCAGCGGTCCCAGAACGCCTGGCGACACCCTCGCGACCCTAGCCAACTCAGCGGCGTGGATTGGCTCTCCGGCGGCGGCCAGCACCCTGGCCCGCGCGAGAGTCAGCTTTTTCGGCGCGACCCCCGTCGCGATCAGGCGCCGCCGCGGTGCGGGCCGCGGGGCGCCCAGGCCTCGCAGGGCCATGGCGAGCGGTCGCCCGGGCGCGTCGACGGCGTAACGGGCGGCCCAGACGATGAACTCCAGAGTGTTCGCTGGGAGGGGAGGATCGTCGATCCTGGCGGAGATGGGCTTGAGCGCGCGATTGCCGCCGG
>DATCEL010000086.1:0-2326 GCA_036510115.1 Caulobacteraceae bacterium | reverse complement strand
TTCTCGCCACGGCGGTGTTCGCCAAGAGCGGCAAGCCAGGTCAGGACTTCTTCCCACTGACCGTGAACTACCAGGAGAAGTTCTACGCCGCGGGCAAGATCCCGGGCAGCTTCCCCCGCCGCGAGGGCGCGCCGTCGCAGAAGGAAACCCTGACCAGCCGCCTGATCGACCGTCCGATCCGCCCGCTGTTCGTCAAGGGCTTCAAGAATGAAGTCCAGGTCGTCGCCACGGTGCTGGCGCACGACCTCGAGAACGATCCGGACATCGTCGCCCTGGTCGCGGCCTCCGCCGCGCTGGTGATCTCCGGGGCCCCGTTCATGGGCCCGATCGGCGCGGCCCGCGTTGGCGTGATCGACGGCGAATATGTGCTCAATCCGACCACCGACCAGATGAAGACGTCCGACATGGACCTCGTCGTCGCCTCCACCGCCGACGCGGTGATGATGGTCGAGTCCGAGATCAAGGAACTGGGCGAGGACAAGGTGCTGGGCGCCGTGATGTTCGCCCACGCCGGCATCCAGCCGGTGATCGAGGCGATCATCGAGCTGGCCGAGCACTCCGCCAAGGAGCCGTTCGAGTTCACCGTGGACGACACCGACGCGGTGAAGGCCAAGGCCAAGGCGCTGATCGGCGCCGACCTCGCCAGCGCCTACAAGATCGTCGCCAAGGGCGAGCGGCAGGACGCCGTCGCCGCCGCCAGGGCCAAGGCGGTGGGGACGTTCGGCAAGTCGGAAGAGCGCCCGACCGGGCTCGATTCCAACAAGCTGGGCGCGGTGTTCAAGGAACTCGAAGCCGACGTCGTGCGCCGCAACATCCTCGACACCGGCATCCGCATCGACGGGCGCACGGTGGAGAAGGTGCGTCCGATCGTGGCGGAAGTGGGGGTTCTCTCCCGCGCCCACGGCTCGGCGCTGTTCACCCGCGGCGAGACCCAGGCCCTGGTGGTCGCCACGCTGGGCACTGGCGACGACGAGCAGCTGATGGATGCCCTCGACGGCAAGTACTATGAGAAGTTCATGCTGCACTACAATTTCCCGCCGTTCTCGGTTGGGGAAACGGGCCGCATGGGCGCGCCGGGCCGCCGCGAAGTCGGCCACGGCAAGCTGGCCTGGCGGGCGATCCGTCCGATGCTGCCGTCGGCGGAGGAGTTCCCCTACACCCTGCGCCTGGTCTCCGAGATCCTGGAGAGCAATGGCTCATCGTCGATGGCCTCGGTCTGCGGCTCCTCGCTGGCGCTGATGGACGCGGGCGTGCCCCTGAAGAAGCCGGTCTCCGGCATCGCCATGGGCCTGATCCTCGAATCCGACGGCTTCGCGGTTCTGTCCGACATCCTGGGTGACGAAGACCACCTGGGTGACATGGACTTCAAGGTCGCCGGCACCGCCGATGGCATCACTTCGCTGCAGATGGACATCAAGATCGCCGGCATCACCGAGGAGATCATGAAGAAAGCCCTCGCCCAGGCGAAGGACGGGCGGCTGCATATCCTCGGCGAAATGGCCAAGGCGATCACCGGCGCCCGCGAGGAAATCGGCGAATACGCGCCGAAGATCGAAACGCTGACCATCCCCACCGACAAGATCCGCGAAGTGATCGGCTCGGGCGGCAAGGTGATCCGCGAGATCGTGGAGAAGACCGGCGCCAAGGTCGACATCAACGACGACGGCGTGGTCAAGGTCTCGGCCTCGGAAGCCTCGAAGATCAAGGCGGCGATCGACTGGATCAAGTCGATCACCCAGGAGCCGGAGATCGGCCAGATCTACGACGGCAAGGTGGTCAAGATCGTCGATTTCGGCGCCTTCGTGAATTTCTTCGGGGCCAAGGATGGCCTGGTTCACGTCAGCCAGATCGCCAGCCAGCGCGTCAACAAGGTCTCGGACGTGCTGCAGGAGGGCCAGATCGTGAAGGTCAAGCTGCTCGGCTTCGACGATCGCGGCAAGGTGCGCCTGTCAATGAAGGTGGTCGACCAGACCACCGGCGAGGACCTGTCGAAGAAGGAACCGGTGAGCGAACCAGCCGAATAGGGCTGACGTCGCAATCGACGTAATCTAACAGCGGGCGGCTCGGTGACGGGCCGCCCGTCTTGTTGCTGAAGGGGACCCAGACCATGACGCGCATCCTCGCCTATGAGCCCTCGCTGAAACGCATCCAAACCAGACTGCCGCAAGCGGCGCGCGACGCCGAGTTCGTCGTCATGGACGCAAAGGGCGTCCTCAGAGTCAACGGACGCGAGATCGCGATCGAGGAGGCCAATCCCGATATCGGCTGGCTGACGGTCGAACTGTTCGGCGCGCCGTCCAGCCGCGACTATTTCATCGCGCTGCTC
>DATCEL010000085.1:0-6323 GCA_036510115.1 Caulobacteraceae bacterium | reverse complement strand
CCGCCAATTGCCTGGCGAGGACAACGCGCTCGGACGGTTCGCGTTCATGTTTCCGAACGACCATGCGATCTATCTGCATGACACGCCGTCAAAGGATCTGTTTGACGAGGACACCCGTGCCTTCAGCCATGGCTGCATTCGCGTGGAAGACCCGCAGAGCCTGGCCGTGCTCGTCCTCGGCGGCGAATCAACCGGCTGGACGGATGAGCGAATCGAAGGCGCGATCGGCGGAAAAGAGCGAACAGTGTTCTTAGCCCGCCCGCTGCCCATTCACATTGAATACTTTACTGATTTCGTTGACGAATTCGGTGAATTTAAGGAGCGTCCCGACGTCTATGGGCTGATTCGCAGGGTCGAGGGCATACTCGCCCGGGCAGGTCAAGATTGAACGGGACACCAGATCGGGCTATACGCGGAATAGATCGCTTTTTGCCTTAACTGTGACGCAAGCGTCACAATGCGAACAAGGAGCGCCGGGACGGCGCTCAGGAGGTCGCGGTGGGTCGGCGGGAGAGGCCGGCAAAAGCGTACGAGTGGGACATCGTTAGGCACGGTCTGCCGGCATCGCCGCCGGTCGTGACGTGTTGGGGAAGGATGGGTTATTGGCGGGTCTTAACCTGAGCAAGTGCGTCAGCCGCGGCGGAGCGGCGGCGCAACTGGCGGTGGCGGCGGCGTTTACCGCGGCTTGGCTTGTTCCGAACTCGACAGAGTCGGCGGTCGCCAACGGCGACACGCGGACCGTGATCCTCTCGGACCAGCACACCAACGAATCCGGCTCGTTCACCTTCATGGTCAACGGCGTCTATGACCAGGCGGTGCTCGACAAGCTGAACTGGTTCTGCCGGGATTGGCGGCTCAACGAGCCGACCAAGATGGACCCGCACCTCTTCGACATCATCTGGGAGGTCTACCGCGAATCCGGATCGACGCAGCCGATCGACGTCCTCTCCGGCTACCGGTCGCCGCAGACCAACGCGATGCTGCGCAGGCGGTCCCGACAGGTGGCCGAGCATTCGCAGCATATGCAGGGCAAGGCGATCGACGCGCATTTTCTCGACGTCAGCACCGCGCGCATTCGCGACATCGCCATGCGCGCGCAAACCGGCGGGGTCGGCTTCTACCCGACCGGCAATACCCCTTGGGTGCATATCGACAGCGGCTCGGTCCGGTATTGGCCGAAAATGAGCCGGGATGCGCTGACCCGGCTGTTCCCTGATGGAAAGACGGTGTTCATCCCGGCCGACGGCCAGCCGATGCCGCGCTATCAAGAGGCTCGGGCCGAGATCGAAGCCCGCGGCGGCGACGTGCAGGTCGCGAGGGGCGGCGGAATTGGCGGGCTCTTCTCGTGGCTGTTCGGCGGCGGCGGCGCCGACGACGCCGAGGAGTCAGGCGGGCAGGAAGCGACGACCACCATGGCCACGACCGGCAACGCGCGCGGCGGTCGAAGCGGCGGCCCGCAGGCCCAACAGCCGTCAGTCGAGGTCGCCGATGTCGGGCCGGAGGCGGTCGCCAAGGCCAAGCGAGACTTGCCGACTGGTCAGACTTACGCCAGCGCCCCCGAACCTGCCCCGGCCGCCAAGCCGCAGGCGCCCGATTCCGGGCCGGAGGCGGTGGCGAAGGCCAAACACAACCTGCCGACCGGTCAGGCTTACGCGAGCGCCCCCGAGTCCGCGCCGACGCCGCCAGTCAAGCCGCAAGCCGTCGCGGCGCTCGAGCAGCCCAACGTGGCCAGCGACGCTTCGCCTGACGTCCCTGCCGGGCCGAAGTTCATCGCGCCGCTGCCGCCGCGGAAGCCAGCCGATCTCGCCGCGCTCGCATTCGCCGGCGCGCCCATGCCGCCAACGCGTCCGGCGGATCTCATCCTCGCGTCGAAGGCCGACCAGGGCGGCGCCGCTTTTATCCTGCCGTCGAACAAGGGATTTGGCCCGGTGGCGCAGCGCGGATTGCTGCCGCAGGCTATTACGTTCGGGGTCGACCGCGCGCCGACCGGCGCGCTCGCGCTGGCTGAGGCGCCATCGGCGCAGAAATATGATGACGACGCGCTTCTCGCGCGGGCTGCCGAACTCACTGCGCCCTTGCCGCCGATGCCGATCGCCACTGTTGGGGCGCCAGCAATGGCGACCGCGCCCGACAAGACGATGGCCATGGCTGACGCCTCAGCGGACCAGCACGGATGGGTCGCTCGCACGGCGGCGAGCGCGGCCGAAGACCTCGCGCAATTGTTCGGCGGCGTCTTCAGGACCTCCTCGCCGGCTCACGCAAGCCCCGACGAACTGGGGGCTTCACAGCAATAGGCTGGGCTGTGCTCAGCCGTCGTAAACGACCCGCTGGCGCTTCGACTCGGGCGCTGCAGGCGCGGTCGCTGACCGCGCCGGCCGCGACCAGCGGTCGCGGCTGCCACCGGCGCCGCCGGCCCAAATGCAATCTGCTTGGCCACCCTGTTTCGCCGCGCGGTTGATTTCGCCCGGTGAAGCCACAGACTCGCGGCTGCGCGCCTCTACTGACGCGCCATCGCGATCTTGAACCGGTCCTCGGCCGTGATCAGGTGATTGTGGTCGTCATCGCCGAGGTCGATCTGCACCCATTCGATCGCGCCGGTGAAGGCATTGCCGCTCGGCCCGTAGTCGGGAGAGGCGGGCGAGCCGGTGTCTGAACCAACATCGCAGGCCTCGTCGGCCGAGTAGCCCATCGGCTGGCTGCGCTCGACCCTTCCCTTGCCGACGGCTTCGCCGTCGTAATAGAGGGTCACGTCGCCGCCCTTGGCGAGGCCGCCGCCGTCGTATTTGAATTCCATTCGCACCTGATGTTTGCCGGCGGGAATCGGCTTCTCGGCTTCGGCGAAGAAATAGTCGATGCCGAAAAAATTGTAGCAATATTTCAGCTTCCCCTCGTGGCAATACAGCGTCCAGCCGCCGGCCTCGCCGCCCTGGGTGATGATCACGCCCTTGGCTCCGCCTTCAGGAATCGTGAGCTGGCTGGTGACGGAGTGAGACTTGTTCTTGAGCGTCAGAACGCAAGCCTCGCTCACCCGCATTCCTGGGAACAAAAGCTGCTTGTTGCCGCGAATGAGCTGAGGACGCCCGGCGATATCGGGATTGATCCGCTCGAAGGCGCGATCGTCGAGCGGCACGACGTTGTACTTCACCGCCTCGATCAGCCACAGCCGCTGCAGCTCGGCCAGTTTCTTCGGATTTCCGGCGGCGATGTTCTTCGACTGCGTCCAGTCGTCGGGGCCGTAGAGCTCCCAGACATCGGCGTCGAATGGCGGGGGCGCATCCGCCTTCCACGGGGTTCGATGCTTCGTCACCGCCGTCCAACCCTGATGATAGATGCCGCGATTGCCCATCATCTCGAAATACTGGACGATGTGCGTCTCCGGGGCCTTCGCGTCATTAAAAGTGGGCGCCATGCTGACGCCTTCCAGCGGCGCCTGCGAAATGCCGTTGACGAACATTGGCTCGGGCAGACCTGCGACTTCGAGCACCGTTTTCGCCACGTCGATGACGTGGTGGAACTGGCTGCGAATCTCACCTTTGGCTTTTACGCCGCTCGGCCAGTGGACGATCATGCCGTTGCGCGTGCCGCCCCAGTGCGACGCGACCTGTTTCGTCCACTGATAGGGCGCGCAAAGCGCGTGCGCCCAGCCGACCGCATAATGGTTGTAGGCCTTGGGGGTGCCGAAATCGCCGATCTTCGAAAGCAGGAATTCTTCCGTCTCGATTCCCCCCATTCCGTTCAACACCGCCATCTCATTGAAGCAGCCGTTGATCGTCCCCTCGGCCGACGCGCCGTTATCCCCGATGATGTAATAGATCAGCGTGTTTTCGAGAACGCCGAGATCGGACAGCGTATCCACCAGGCGGCCGACATGGTGATCGACCTGCTCGAGGAATCCGGCATAGATCTCCATCTGGCGCGCGAGAACGGGCTTCAGGTTTTCCGGCATTTCGTCCCACGAAGGAATTTCCGCGTGGCGGGCGGTCAACGCCGCATCGTTCGGAACGACGCCGAGCTTCTTTTGCCTGGCGACCGTCTCCTCGCGGAGCTTGTCCCAGCCGGCGTCGAACTTGCCTTTATATTTGTCCGACCATTCTTTCGGGACATGATGGGGCGCATGCGTCGCGCCCGGCGCGAAATACATCATGAACGGCTTGTCCGGCATCAGCACTTTCTGCTGACGCACCCAATTGATGGCGCGGTCAGCCAGATCCTCGGTCAGCGTGTAGCCTTGTTCGGGAGTTTTGGAGGGCTCGACGGCCGTCGTGCCTTCGTAGAGGCCGGGAAAGTACTGGTTCGCCTCGCCGCCGATGAAGCCGTAAAAATGCTCGAACCCCGACCCTGTCGGCCATTGATGGAAAGGCCCCACGGGCGAGACCTCCCAAAAGGGCACCTCGTGGCACTTGCCGAACTGCGCCGTCGAATAGCCGTTGAGCTTCAAGATTTCCGGGAACGGCGCCTTCTCCTTGGGCCGGATGCTGTTGTTGCCCGGCGCCGACGTCGCCATCTCGGTGATCGCGCCCATGCCGACCGAGTGATGGTTTCGACCTGTAAGCAGCGCCTGGCGCGACGGCGAGCACAGAGCGGTCGTATGGAAACGGTTGTACTTCAGGCCATTGGCCGCGAGGCGCTCGGCGGTCGGCGTGTTGCAGGGTCCACCAAACGCGCTGGAAGCGCCGAAGCCGACATCGTCGAGGAGCACGATCAGGACGTTCGGCGCGCCCACGGGCGGGCGCAACGGCACAATCGGCGGGTACTTCGTATTGGGGTCCTTGGCGTCGTAGGTCGTCAGCCCGACAGGCTTCGCGTCAGGGATAGGCAGAATGTGACGCGGAAGTTTGGCGTTCGGATCTGCCACGGCGTTTGCTCCTTTCGGGTCCACATGCGGATCCCTTTGAGGCCGTCGTTATGTTGCGATGCGCCTCATGTCCAGACACGGGTGTAAACAACCGGTCCAAAGCCGAAGTTTCTTGGTTGGAAGCCGGGGTTTCCAGTCTCGGGCAGAGCGGCCCGGCTCACAGCCGCCTGGCGCCAAGAACTTGGCTTGTTGCGCCGACAAGTTTCCGGGGCGCTGTTCCCGGGGGGTTCCAGGAGCCAAAAGCCGCCGGACCGCGGGGTAGGGCGCCCCGTGTGGGGGCCATCGCGTTCGATCTGCGAATTGATGCAAAACGCGGTCGTGGCGTGAGAAATCCGCACGATTTTGGCTCTTAATGCGACTGTATTGAGCATCGGCGAGCCGCAATATTCGTTTCCACCGCCTTTGTGGCGCTCTCGCCAAGTTGATTTGAGACGAGCGGCGCTGTCAGTCTATGACGCCTTTGCGACTGGCTGGGGCCTTCAATGAACGTCACTCTGAATCAAGCGATCGAAATTCACGCCAAGGCGCTCAAGCATCGGTTCGGCGATCGCGCCCCGCATCTGGCGCAGGAAAGGGCGGATCATTGCGGCGCAGGGCGAGAGGAAGGGCACGCTGTCTGGCGTCGCCTGTGTCGCCAGAAAGCTTCCTGATTTGAGAGGTCAACATCCATCGGTTGATGAGATGCATTAAGCTATTAGGTTCAATCTCAATGTTGAGGGCCGGCTCCAGTCACCGCCGCCCGCTCAGAAAGTCGAAGTGGATGGTGACCGAAACGCCGACCGGTATCTGCTGCAAGAGGCTTGGCGTCGGCGCCCGCAAGACCGTATTGAGCTTATCGGCTTCCTGCTGGAACCGATCCTGCGAACTGGGCGCCTCGCGCGACAATTGCGCGGACACGCTCTTATCAAGCAAAGCATCGACGATCTGGTTGGCGAATTTCAGCCGCGTGTCGGGCGCGAAGCCCGGTATCGTCTGATCCAATATGGTTTTCACCGTACCGACGCCTGCGTCGCGCCCGCTGAGGATGGACGCCCGCTCTCGATCATTCAGCTTGATGCCTTGATCGAGATACTGCCGGACCACGTGGACTTCAGGGGGCAAAGGCTTCAGCGGGTTGATCGTCAGGTGCAGCCCCGGCATCCCGTTTTCGAAGTACGACCATTTTCTGCCGGGCATTTTGCTTTCTCCGTTGTGTCGACGTCAGTGAGCTTTCGCGAGGCGGGAGCGGACGCCACGCGCCAGTCGGCGCCTCCCGGTGCGGCGTAGAGGGCTCCCTGCGTGGCGTCCGCGACCTTCCTTCTTAGACCGTCTCCGTCAACGCGGCTGTGACCTGGGCCACACAACCGGTCGCTCAAGCCAACGACGCTAACCGCCGCCCGCTCTCAGGTGGAATCGTCATCATCGCGAGGAGCGAAGCGACGCGGCGATCCAGGAATCGTAGGGCGCCCTACGTCCCCTGGATTGCTTC
>DATCEL010000084.1:0-2304 GCA_036510115.1 Caulobacteraceae bacterium | reverse complement strand
CGAGCATGTGGCGGCCATGGCGCTCGGCCGGCCTTCGCCTCTACCGGCGCCGCTCGCCGCCATGGTGGACCCGGCGCGCTTCGAGATTCGCGCCAAGCGACGGGGCCGCCCCGACAAAACCTGACGGGTTCAATAGAGCAGGTGCGCGGCCCGCTCTCGGGTCCACGTCGCTTCATCGGCGACGGCGAGGGCGTCGAGATCGCCCGCCGAGGCGGCCGCGTCGTCCACCCAAGCGGCCAACTCAGGGCCGCCATTGATGACGTCGATGGCGCGTTTGCCGACCTCGTACTCATAGGCGAAATCGCGCCACAGATCGTATTCGGGATAGAGCTTGCGGATCGCCTTGAAGGCGAGCGCCATCACCCGCCACGGCCGGAATGTCTGATGATCGTAGACCGGCCCCTCGGTGACGATCTGCACGCCGTTGCACAGCCGGCCGACATGCTTGTGAAAGGTCGGCTCGAACCAGCCTTCGCGCAGGCCGCAGCCGCCCAGCCATTGCGGCGCCATGGCGCGCATCGCCGCGACTGCCGCGCCGGCGTCGATATCGGGCGCGCCGAAGCCTTCGAGCGGCCGGGTCGTGCCTCGACCCTCGGAGAGGGTCGCGCCTTCGACCATCACCGTGCCTGGAAAGGCTCTGGCCATCCACAGATTGGGCGCGTTGGGGCTGGGATTGACCCAGGCCCGTTCGCCGAGCGGCCAGCCGAATCCAGGTCCGTCCTCCGGACGCCAGCCCTGCAGTTCGATGACCTGGAAATCGACGTCGAGCCCCAGGGTCTGGATGAACCAAGAGCCAAGCTCGCCGAGGGTCAGGCCATGGCGCATGGGCAGCGGCCCGGAGCCGACGAAGCTTTCCCAGCCGGGACGCAGCCTCAGCCCCTCCACCGGCCGGCCGATGGGGTTGGGCCGGTCCAGCACCCAGACAGTCTTGCCATGCGCGGCGGCGGCCTCCAGCACATAGCGCAGGGTGGTGACGAAGGTGTAGATGCGCGTGCCGAGATCCTGCAGATCGACAAGGATCACGTCGAAGGCGTCCATCATCGCCGCCGTCGGCCGGCGAACCTCGCCATAGAGGCTGAACACCGGAATGCCATGGACCGGATCGCGGTAGTCCGCCGTCTCGATCATATTGTCCTGCTTGTCGCCGCGCAGGCCATGTTGCGGGCCGAAGGCGGCGGTGAGCTTGATATCGTCGCAGGCCGCCAGGGCGTCGAGGGCGTGGGTCAGGTTCTCGGTTACCGACGCCGGGTGGGCGAGCAGGGCCACGCGCCTGCCCTCCAGGGGCGCCCGCAGACCAGGCTCCTCGAGCAGACGATCAATACCGAATTTCATGGAGACTCCGGAAGGGCGACGTCCAGGACGAATGCTCGGGAATGATGAAAATCCGGTATGCCCGGCGGGTGAGCCAGAGCCCAGTAGGATTTGACCCCGCTGGTTTCCTCGATCACCGCCGAGAGGCCGAGGCGACAGACCGCCCCCCACGCCGCTTCGCCGAGGTCCACCGTCACGGCCAAATCGAAGCGACGATCGGTTGTTGTCGCCTCAATGCGCGGCGGGGCGATCTCGTCGGCCACCCGCATTCCGGCCCGATAGGCGTCGAACCTGTAGGCGGCCCACGCGCCTGAGGGCGCGAAATTGAACTCCAGATAGCCCTCGCCCGAACCGAACCGAATGAAAGCCTCGAAACAGGTGCGCCGCCAAAGATCGTCCGCGCGCACCGGCGGCGCGGGCGAAGGCAGGGCGATTTCACTGATCGCGCCGGTGACAATGTAGGTCAAAGCCAATTCGCGTGGAGACCGCCGGACGATATCCACGTCGATGCGCTCTACCGCGACGCCGGGCGTATTGGGATGAGGTCTGAGCGCCTGGCGCATGTAAGTGCGGGGCTGGCGCGTCGGCTTGAATCGCGCCCTAGCTGCCCGGCTCCAGGCCGCTGATCCGCGCCTTGAGCGGCGTCAGGTCTTCGGCGGCCGGTCCATCGGCTTCGCCCAGGCGACCCATGATCGAGTGAACATAGGCCCGGGTTTCACGATAGGGCGGCACGCCGCCGTAGCGCGTCACCGCCGCGGGACCGGCGTTGTAAGCGGCCAAGGCCTTGGCCTCGTCGCCGTTGAACTGGTTCATCATCTTGGAGAGATAGATGACGCCGCCCTCGACGTTGCCGCTCTCATCGGTCGAATCCACCCCCAGGGCGCGGGCGGTTGACGGCATCAGTTGCATCGTTCCCCGGGCGCCCTTCCGCGACCTGGCCGATGAATTGTAGTGCGACTCCTGCCAGGCCACGGCCTCCACCAGGCGCGCGTC
>DATCEL010000083.1:0-9363 GCA_036510115.1 Caulobacteraceae bacterium | reverse complement strand
CACACGGCCAAGGTTAGACCCGGCGAGACGGTGGCGGTGATCGGCTGCGGCGGCGTGGGCTTGGCCGCCATCAACGGCGCGGCCATTGCCGGCGCATCGCGCATCATCGCCATCGACATGTCGAAGTCCAAGGACAACATGGCGCGCAATTTCGGGGCCACCGATTTCATCTGCGCTTCGGAGACCGACGCGGTGAAGGAAGTTCTGGAGATGACCAAGGGTGGTGTCGATCACAGCTTCGAGGCGGTGGGCCTCTCGAAGACCGCCGAGCAGGCCTTCGCCATGCTCAAGCGCGGCGGCGACGCCAATATCATCGGCATGATCCCCATCGGTCAGAGTGTCACCGTGCCCGGCTACGCCTTCCTCGGCGAAAAGAAGCTGCAGGGCTCTCTGATGGGCTCCAACCACTATCCGGTGGACATGCCCAGGCTGGTGGACATGTACCTGGCCGGCAAGCTCAATCTCGACGACATGATCTCGCGGCGGATCAAGCTGGAGGAGGTCAATGACGCCTTCGAGGAGATGAAAACCGGCCAGATCGCCCGCTCGGTGATCGTCTTTGACGCCTAAACGCGACTCAGGCGGTCTGGCTGGAGACTGCGGCCCGCCCATAGATTGAGTTTTTCGGCTGGGCGATCACCCGCTTCAGCATCGGCGCGAACGCTTCGAGCGGCGCGGTGTCGTAGTCGGGATCGAAGCTCGACTGATCGTACAGATGACAGAACTGCGCGCAGTGCTCGAAATGCGGATGACCGCGAAACTGCTCGCGCATCTCGCGGTCGAGACCGATCAGATGAAAGAAGTAGTAGCCCTGAAAGATGCCGTGCTTGTCCATCATCCAGTGATTGGCCTCGGAGACATAGGGCTTGAGGATCACCGCGCCGATCTCGGCGTGGTTGGCCGGGCCCATCAGGTCGCCGATGTCGTGGACGAGGGCGCAGACCACATATTCCTCGTCCCGGCCGTCTCGCATGGCGCGGGTCGCCGTTTGCAATGAGTGCGTGAGCCGGTCGACCGCGAAGCCCCCGGTGTCGCCGCCGAGTTCCCGGAGCGCGTTCAGCAAGCGGTCGCCATAGGCATCCTGGAACGGCCGCCCAGCCTCGCCGATCGCCCGCCAGTCACTGGTCGTTCCTTCGGTCATCGAATGGAACTTCGCCTTAGCCATCGCGCCGCCGTCGGCCATGTCGGGATCCTCCAATATGGTTTGTATGGTGAGGGCGAAGCCGAAGGCGGTCAATCTGGACCTCGCTCGGGCGATTCCGGCGGCCCTTATGTTTCCCTTACGCCGTGGGCCGAGGTTCGGCATCGCGATCTTATGACCATCGGGACTATCTCCTTTCCCGCGCGGATCTCCCGGCGCGAAGGAATTTCATGGCCGACCTCGCCTACCTTGCCACCGGCTGCGCCGCGATCGGCGTCTTCGTCCTCTACGCCCTGGCGCTCAAGCGGATCTGATCATGATTGTCGAGCTGATCTACGGCGTCGCGGCGCTCTTCATAGCCATTTACATGGTCGCCGCCCTCCTGCGACCGGACAAATTCTAGAGCCATCCGGCGGAAGGAAGGGGCACAATGAACGCGAGCGGCTGGGGCGAAATCCTCTTCACCATTGGCATCACTCTGGCCCTGGCGGCGCCGCTCGGGCTTTACTTGGCGCGCGTGTGGCAAGGCGGCTCGACGTGGCTCGACCCGCTCTTCAGGCCGGTCGAGGCCGCGCTCTACAAAGCCTTCGGGATCGATCGAACCAAAAGTCAGAACTGGTTCGCCTACGCCATCTCCATGCTCGTCTTCAGCGCCGCGAGCTTCGTCGTGCTCTATCTCATCCTGCGGTTTCAGAATCTGCTGCCGTTCAATCCACAAGGATTCAAGGGCATGAGCCCTGACCTATCGTTTGATACTTCGATCAGTTTCATCACCAACACCAACTGGCAATCCTATACGCCTGAACAAAGCATTTCGGCCTTCTCCCAGATGGCCGGGCTGACCAGCCACAACTTCCTCTCCGCCGCCGCCGGCGTCGCCATGGCCGCGGCGGTGACCCGCGCTTTCGCTGTCGGCCGAGACGAGGGCCTCGGCAACTTCTGGGTCGATGTCACCCGGATCAGTCTCTACGTTCTGTTGCCGCTCTCGATCGTTCTCGCGCTCGCCTTCGTCGCCCTCGGCGAACCCCAGACCCTGACCGCCAACGCCCACGCCGTCGGCGTCGAGGGCGGCAAGCAGACGATCATGCTCTATCCGACCGCCAGTCAGGAAGCGATCAAGCAGCTGGGCACCAACGGCGGGGGCATATTCAACGCCAACTCCGCTCATCCATTCGAAAACCCCAACCCGATCACCAATCTCCTCGAAGAGATCGAGATGAACGTGCTGGCCTACGCCTGTGTGGTCGCCTTCGGCGTGGTGACCATGGCGCGCAAGGAGGCCCGGGCGCTCGTGGCCGTCATGGCCTTGTTCATCCTCGGAGCGTCGGCGGTTGTCTATTGGGCGGAGACGCAGCCCGCGCCGGCGATGCACGCGGTTCACGCCAGCACGCTCGTCAACATGGAGGGCAAGGAAGTTCGCTTCGGCGCGCCGTCCGCCGCCGTATGGACCGCCTTCACCACGGGTGCTTCGGATGGCGGCGTCAACGCCATGCACGACAGCTACATGCCTCTGGCCGGCGGCATGGCCATGTTCATGATTCAGTTGGGTGAATTCCTGCCAGGCGGCGTCGGCTCCGGCCTCTATGGCATGCTGGTCATGGCCATCATTGCGGTCTTCGTCGCCGGGCTGATGGTCGGACGAACGCCTGAATACCTCGGCAAGAAAATCGAGGCGCGCGAGGTAAAGTTCGCCATGCTCTCGGTGCTGATCCTGCCGCTGTCGATCCTCGGCTTCACGGCGGTGGCCGCGGTTACGCCCATGGCCCTGAAAGCGCTAGAGAACAGCGGTCCGCACGGCCTCTCGGAAATCCTCTACGCCTACACCTCGGCGACCGGGAACAATGGTTCGGCCTTCGCCGGGCTGTCGGCCAACAACCCCTACTGGAATACGACCTTGGGCGTAGCCATGCTGCTCGGCCGGTTCGCCACTGTCCTGCCGGTTCTGGCGATCGCCGGGTCTCTGGCGGCCAAGCCAAAGCTCGCTCCCAGCGGCGGCACCTTCCCGACGGACGGCCCGCTGTTCGTGGGTCTGCTCACGGGGGTGATCCTGATCATGGGAGGTCTTCTCTATTTCCCAGCCCTTTCCTTGGGGCCGCTTGTCGAGCACTTCCAGGTCCTCGCCGCGGTGGCCGGCCAGTGAGAACCCTCAGGAGCGAAAGAACCAGCCGATGACCGACGCGACCGTTCATCTAGGTGAGAGGCGCCGCTCGACGGTCGCGGGCGCCACCCTGTCGTCGAGCGTGGTGACGCGCGCAATCGCCGACTCCTTCGCCAAGCTCGATCCGCGCCGTCTGTCGCGGAACCCGGTGATCCTGGCGACGGAGATCGTCGCCCTACTCGCGACCATTTCGACCCTCGACGCCTTCCGCACCGGGACCAGTCCCTGGTGGGCCCTGCAGATCGCTGTCTGGCTGTGGTTCACCGTCGTCTTCGCCAATTTCGCCGAGAGCATCGCCGAGGGCCGCGGCAAGGCGGCGGCGGACGCTCTGCGGGCTCAGCGCGTCGAAGTGAAAGCCAAACTCATCATCGACGATAAGCTGGGCACGATCGTCCCTACCGCCGCTTACAAGCTCGGCGTGGGCCAACTTGTGCTGGTCGAGACGGGCGATGTCATCCCCTCCGACGGCGAGATCGTCGAGGGCGTCGCCTCGGTCAACGAGGCGGCCATTACCGGCGAGTCCGCGCCGGTGATCCGCGAGGCCGGCGGCGACCGGTCGGCGGTGACCGGCGGCACGACCGTAGTCTCCGACTGGATCAAGGTGCGCATCACCGTCGAGGCGGGTGACACCTTCCTCGACCGCATGATCGCCATGGTCGAGGGCGCGGAGCGCCGCAAGACGCCCAACGAGATGGCGCTCATCGTGCTTCTGGCCGGCCTGACGCTGATCTTCCTGATCGTCACGGTCACGCTCCTCGGTCTGGGCCGCTATTCCGGCGTCAGGCTCGACCCCCTGATCCTGGGCGCCCTCTTCATCTGCCTCATCCCCACGACCATCGGCGCGCTGCTTTCGGCGATTGGCATCGCCGGCATGGACCGACTCCTGAAGTTCAACGTCCTGGCCACGTCCGGCCGCGCGGTCGAGGCCGCTGGCGATGTGGACACCTTGCTTCTCGACAAGACCGGTACGATCACTCACGGCAACCGAATGGCGACTGAAGTGATCCCAGCGCCGACCGTGCGCGCCGAATTGGCGCTGCAGGCGGCGATGATGGCCTCCCTCGCCGACGAAACGCCCGAGGGTCGCTCTATCGTCGATCTGGCGCTCGGCCAGGGTCTGCTTTGCGTTCCACCCAAGGATTCCGTCCCCGTGCCGTTCAGCGCCTCGACCCGCCTCTCCGGCCTCGATGCCGACGGTCGCGTCTGGCGAAAAGGCGCGGTTGAGGCCATCCTGCGCATGCTGGAGCTGCCGCTGGCTCAAGTTCCAAGCGAGCTCGCGGCGGCCATCGATCGCATCGCCCGCTCCGGCGGCACGCCCCTGGCCGTGGCCGAGGATGGCGTTCTTGTGGGCGTCATCCATCTGAAGGATGTGGTCAAGGCGGGCGTGAAGGAGCGTTTCGCCGATCTGCGCCGCATGGGGCTGCGCACGGTGATGATTACGGGCGACAACCCGGTCACCGCAGCCGCCATCGCCTCGGAAGCCGGTGTCGACGATTTCCTCGCCGAAGCCACGCCCGAGGACAAGCTGCGTCTAATCCGGGATGAGCAGGGCAGGGGCCGGTTGGTGGCGATGTGCGGAGACGGCTCCAACGACGCGCCCGCGCTGGCTCAGGCCGATGTCGGCGTGGCCATGCAGACCGGCACGCAGGCCGCGCGGGAAGCGGGCAACATGGTGGATCTCGACAGCGATCCGACAAAGGTCATCGAGATTGTCGAGGTCGGCAAGCAGATGCTGATCACGCGCGGCGCCCTCACCACCTTCTCCATCGCCAACGACGTCGCCAAATACTTCGCGATTATCCCGGCGATCTTCGTCGCCTCGCTACCCGCGCTCGGCGCGCTGAACGTCATGCATCTCGCCAATCCCCGCAGCGCTATCCTCTCGGCGGTCATCTTCAACGCCTTGATTATCATCGCTCTGATTCCGCTCGCCCTGCGCGGCGTACGCTATCGGCCGATCGGCGCCGCACGGCTGCTCCAGCGTAATCTCCTGATCTATGGTCTTGGCGGGATCGTCGTCCCTTTCATCGGCATCAAGGTCGTGGACGTGATTGTCACCACCTTGGGTCTGGCCTGACGAGGTCTTGCAAACATGCTCTCAGAAATCCGCCCCGCCATTGTCTCCACGGTGATCTTCACCTTGGCTTTGGGGCTGGGCTATCCGCTAGCGGTCACCGCCATCTCCCAGATCGCCTTTCCCTTCCAGGCAAACGGCAGCCTCGTCCGCGACGCAGCCGGCCGGACGATTGGTTCGATGTTGATTGGCCAGACCTTCGCTCGCGACGAATATCTACACCCGCGCCCATCGGCCGCTGGCGCCGGCTACGATCCGACAAGCTCGGGCGGCTCCAACTACGGACCGCTCAATCCGGACCTCGCCAAACGCGTCCGCACGGACGCCGCCGCGTTGCGCGCCTCAACCGGCCGAAACGAGATTCCGGATGACGCCATCACCACATCCGCCTCCGGCCTCGATCCGGATATCTCACCAGCTTACGCCTTGCTCCAGGCCGATCGCATCGCCCGCGCGCGGGGGGCTCAGCCCGCGGCCGTGCGCCAGATCATCGCCGCCCGCGTTCAAAGCCCGTTCCTTGGTTTCATCGGTCAGCCTCGCGTCAACGTGCTCGTGACCAACCGCGCTCTGGACGCCGCTCTGCCAAAGGTTAAGCCTATACGGGCATGAATCCCGCCGAGCCCCGACGCCCCGATCCGGACGCGCTTCTCGTCGAAGCGGCCAAGGCGGGGCGCGGCCGGCTCAAGGTCTTCCTGGGCATGGCCCCAGGCGTGGGCAAGACCTACGAGATGCTGGTGCAAGCCTCGCGGCGCAAGGACGAGGGCGCGGATGTCGTGGTCGGTGTTGTCGAAACCCACAGCCGGCGCGAAACCGAGCGCCTCACCCTCGATCTCGAGGTTCTGGCCCGCAAGCCCATAGAATACAAAGATCGCAAGCTGCTCGAGTTCGACCTCGACGCGGCCCTGGCGAGGCGGCCGGCGCTTCTGCTGGTCGACGAGTACGCCCATTCCAACGTTGCCGGCTCGCGCCACGCCAAGCGGTGGCAGGATGTCGAGGAATTGCTCGCGGCCGGCGTCAATGTCTGGACCACGCTCAATGTCCAGCATCTGGAAAGCCTGGTGGACGTGGTCTGGAAGATCACCGGCGCGCGGCAACGCGAGACAGTCCCTGATTCCGCGCTCTCCCGAGCCGACGATATCGAACTGGTCGACATCACTCCCGATGAACTGCGCCAACGCTTGGCCGATGGTAAGGTCTATCTACCGGACACCGCCCGCGTGGCGGCGACGAATTTCTTCAAGCCGGAAAACCTCACCGCCCTGCGCGAACTCGCCCTCAGGCGCATGGCGCTCACGGTCGACGACCAGCTGGTCGCCGCCATGCGCCAGCGTGGGGTGGACGGACCCTGGGCGGCGGGAGAGCGGATCGTCGTTCTGATCAGCCCGGGAGGAATGGCTAGCGCCCTGGTCCGCGTCGGCAAACGCCTGTCGGACATGATGATGGATGCGCCGTGGACGGTCGCCTATGTCGAGCGACCCAACAAGCCGTCTCCAGACGCGGCCGGCGCGGCCGGGATCAGCGCCGCCTTCAAACTCGCCGAGCAACTCGGCGGGACGGCGGTGGTGCTGGCGGGTGATGATATCGTCCGCACCCTGCTGGACTACGTCCGCCGCAACAATGTCACCCAGGTGGTGGTCGGCCGATCACGCCCGTCGCGCTGGCGAACCCTGTTCGGACGCTCCCTGGTCCCGGCCCTGGCCGAGGGCTCGACGGGCGCGGCTCTGCACATCGTCACCGAACCGGGGCCGATCGACGCTCCCGAAGTGAAGGCGAAGCCACCGGCGGCCATGCTGGCGCGGTGGCGCGGGCATGTGGCCTCGATCGGATTCGTCGTCGTCGCCGGTGTGATCGCCGGGCTGATCGACCAATTCTCCCATGGCGCGAACCTGGCCATGATCTTCCTGATCAGCGTGCTCGCCAGCGGTCTGGCCTTTGGATTGTGGCCGGCGGTGACCGCCGCGACGGTGGCCGCGTTGGCCTACAACTTCTTCTTCCTCGATCCGCGACTGTCGTTCGTCATCGGCCGTCCCACTGACGTGCTGACCTTCGCGGTGTTCTTCGTCGTCGCCATGACCACCGGTTGGCTGACCGGCCGCGTTCGCGATCAGGCCCTGTCGGCCTCCCGTAGGGCGACGGCAATCGGCGCGCTTCTGGCGGCCAGCCGACGGCTCTCCGCGTCGGCTGAGCGAGAGGACACCGCCCAGGCATTGGCCGAACAGTTGGCGGCCGCCACGGGCGGCGGCGCAATCGTGCTTTTGCCGCAAGGCGAGGATGTGATCGTCACAGCCGGCGCCCCAGACTTGCCACTGCTCGGTCCAGCCGACGCGGCGGCGGCGCGTTGGACCTGGTTGCATGGCGAGTCCGCCGGGGCCGAGACCGGCACCTTGCCTAACGCCGCCTGGACCTTCCGACCGCTGCAAGGGTTGAAGACGCGGTCTGGGGTCGCCGGCGTCGAAGCCGCCGCCATGCGCGATGAAGAAGGCGAGCGCTTTGTCCTCTCGCTACTCGATCAGGGCGCGGTGGCTCTGGAACGCGCCGAGTTCGCGGCCGACGCGGCCGACGCGGAGGCCCTGCGCCGCTCCGACAAGCTGCGATCGGCTCTGTTGAATTCGGTTAGCCATGACCTCAGGACGCCGCTTTCGACAGTACTCGGCTCGGCCACCACCCTGCTCGAATACCCCGACTCGCTCGACGAAGCAGTCAAATCCGATCTGCTGGCCAGCATTCGCGAGGAAGCCGAGCGCCTCAATCGCTATGTCGGCAACCTCCTGGACATGACTCGGCTGGAAGGCGACGGCCTCGACATCCGCGCCGATTGGGTCGATGTCAGGGATGTTTTGGGCGCCGCGGCCGAGCGCGTTTCTCGCCGACTCGGCGGCCGCCGCGTGACCCGAGATTTCCTCTCCGATCTACCTCTGATCAAGGCCGATCCGACCCTACTCGAACAGGCTCTGGTCAACATCCTCGAGAACGCCATCGCCTACAGTCCCGACAACGCCACCATCGAACTGGCCGTCTATGACGATCGCAACAACGTGGTCCTGAGTATCGAAGACGAGGGACGCGGCATCCCCACCGCCGAGCTCGAGCGGGTGTTCGAGCGTTTCCGCCGGATGGACGAATCCACCGACCGTGGAAAGGGCGCGGGTCTTGGCCTCGCCATCTCCAAGGGCTTCATCGAGGCCATGGGAGGTCGCATCGCCGCCGCCAGCCCCATCCACGGCGGGCGCGGCACGCGGATCCTGATCAGCCTGCGCAAGGCGCCGGTGACGTCGGCGCCGGTCGACGAACATGTCTAGACCCCGCATCCTCGTCGTCGATGACGAGCCTCAGATCCATCGCTTCCTCGAGCCGGCGCTGACCGCGGCGGGCTACGATCCGGCGCGGGCGGAGAACGGCCGCCAGGCCATGGCGGAAATCGCCCGCAAGCCACCCGACGCAGTCGTTCTCGACCTTGGCTTGCCCGACATGGACGGTCAGGAGGTGCTGCAAAAGGCCCGGCAATTCTACGACGGCCCGATCATCGTGCTTTCGGCCCGCGACCGGGAGCTCGAAAAGATCGAGGCGCTCGACGCGGGGGCCGACGACTACGTGGAAAAGCCATTTCGCGTGGGCGAATTGCTCGCGCGCCTCCGCGTCGTCATGCGGCGTCAGAGCCGCCCCGGCGAAGCGCCGCCGCCAATCGTCCATGCCGGCGACATCGTCATCGATCTGCGGCGTGATCTGGTGACCCGGGGTGGAGAGAGCGTTCGCCTGTCGCCCAAGGAGTACGAACTTCTCGCCACGCTCGCCAAGGCAGACGGCAGGGTGCTGACGCACAAGAGCCTGCTGATCTCGATCTGGGGTCCGGCGCATGCGCTAGATACGCAGTATCTGCGCGTTTTCATCGGCCAGTTGCGGGCGAAACTCGAACCGGATCCTTCCGCCCCCAGGCACATTCTGACCCAGCCGGGCATCGGCTACCGCTTCATGGCCGACGAGCGCGCCTGA
>DATCEL010000082.1:0-2682 GCA_036510115.1 Caulobacteraceae bacterium | reverse complement strand
CCTCGGCGTCACGGATCGATCCGCCAGGTTGAATCACCGAGGTCGCGCCGGCTTCGACCGCCTGCAGCAGGCCATCGGCGAAGGGGAAGTAGGCATCCGACGCACACGCGGCGCCTTGGGCCAGGGACCCAGGCAGGCCGGCGGCCTCAGCGGCCTCCGCCGCGCGCAGGGCGGCGATCCGGACGGAGTCGCGCCGGTTCATCTGGCCGGCGCCAATGCCGGCGGTCTGGCCGTTTCGGGCGAAGACGATGGCGTTCGACTTGACGTGCTTGGCGATGGTGAAGGCGAACAGCATATCGCGCACCTGATCGTCCGTCGGCTGACGGCGGGTAACGACCTTCAGGTCGGCGGCGGCGAGGCTCGCGCAATCGCGCGCCTGGACCAGGAAGCCTCCCGCCACTGACTTGAAGACTTCGCCGGCCGCGCGCGGATCGGGCAAGGCGCCGGTGAGCAACAGCCGGAGGTTCTTCTTTCGGGCGAACAGGGCGACGGCGGCCTCGTCGGCGTCGGGCGCGATCACCACCTCGGTGAAGATCTCGACGATGGCCCTGGCCGCCGCTTCATCGAGGAGCCGGTTGACCGCCACGATGCCGCCGAACGCCGACACCGGATCGCATTCCAGCGCTCGTCGATAGGCGCTTTCGAGGTCGTCTCCCAGGGCCACCCCGCAGGGGTTGGCGTGCTTGATGATCGCCGCGGCGGCGCGCTCTCGCGGATCGAACTCGGCCACCAGCTCCAGGGCGGCGTCGGTATCGTTGATGTTGTTGTAGCCCAGCGTCTTTCCCTGCACCTGCCGCGCCGTGGCGACGCCCGGACGCGGATTGGGAAACACATAGAGCGCGGCGCCCTGATGCGGATTTTCGCCATAGCGCATGGCTTGCTTGAGTTCGCCCGCGATCGCCTTGCGCGCCGGCCACGCCTCGTCGCCACGCGCGGCGAACCAGGCGGCGATGGCGCAATCGTAGGCCGCCGTGCGCGCGTAGGCGCGGCCGGCGAGCCGGCGGCGAAGTTCGAGGCGGGCGCCGCCCTCGCTTTTCAGCGCCGCCATGACCTCGGCGATGTCGGTCGCATCGGTGCAAACGGCGACATAGGCGTGGTTCTTGGCGGCGGAGCGGATCATCGCCGGTCCGCCGATGTCGATATTCTCCACGCAGGTCTCGAAGTCCGCGCCGGCGGCCACGGTGGCCTCGAACGGGTAGAGATTGACGTAGACAAGATCGATGCCGGCGATCCCGTGAGCGTGCATGGCCGCCGCGTGCTCAGGCGCGTCACGAACGCCCAGCAAGGCGCCGTGGACGGCCGGATGCAAGGTCTTGACCCGGCCATCCATCATTTCCGGGAAGCCGGTGAGATCGGCGACGTCCTTGACCGCGATTCCAGCGGCCGCGATCGCCGCGCGCGTGCCGCCCGTGGAGATCAGTTCGACGCCGAGCGCGGCGAGGTCACGGGCCAGATCGACGAGGCCGGACTTGTCGGAGAGGGAAATCAGCGCCCGGCGGATGGGGGCGAGGTCGGGGGCGGGGGGAAACGCGGGCGCGCTCATGCGATCTCCTTGGATGTGAGAGGGCGCCCAGGCGTGCGGCTCGACAGGTTCCCAGCGCGCTCCCCGGTGGTGGTCCACCTCGATCGCCAGTCACGCGCAGGCCGGCGGAAAATAGTCAGACGGGGGGGTGTGTCAACGGACGGCGAGGACGCTGGCCGGACGCTCACCCCCGCAAGGCGGCGATGTTGGCGGCGTAGCGCGCCGGGCCATCCCTGAACACCGCGCTGCCGGCGACTAGGGCCGTGGCCCCGGCCGCCACACACGAGCGCGCCGTGACCGCGTCGACGCCGCCATCGACCTCCAGCACGATGTCGCGGCCGCACCTGTCGATCATGGCCCGCAGGCGTTCGATCTTGCGAAGCTGCGAGGCGATGAACCTCTGGCCGCCGAAACCCGGATTGACACTCATCACCAGGATTTGGTCGATCTCGTCCAGCACCCATTCGATGGCGTCCGGCGACGTCGAGGGATTGAGCACCACGCCGGCTCTCGCGCCTAACTCGCGGATGCGCCTAAGAGTGCGGTCGAGGTGTGGTCCGGCCTCGGGGTGGACGAGGATGTGATCGGCGCCGGCTTCGCGGAACGCCTCAAGGTAGGGGTCGGCCGGCGCGATCATCAGATGCACGTCGAGCGGGATGGTCACATGCGGACGTAGCGCTTTCACCACCATAGGACCGATGGTGAGGTTGGGCACGAAGTGGCCGTCCATGACATCGACGTGCAGCCAATCGGCGCCGGCGGCCTGAATGGCGGCGGCTTCTTCGCCCAGGCGCGCGAAGTCCGCCGAGAGGATGGATGGAGCGATGATCGGGCCGGCCATGGCTTGGCCTTTAAGGCCGGGCGACGGCGCCGTCACGCCCCGCGACGAAATCTGGCGATGAAGAAACCGTCGAGACCGCCCTCGGCGTGGTGAGGCAGGATGCGCAGCCAGCCTTCCGGCGCGAGGCTGGCCGCTGGCGCGCCGCCTTCGCCGGCGCCGATCGGATCGAGGGTGAAGCCCGGGAAGGCGGCCAAAAAAGCGCGGGCCTGGTCCTCGCCTTCCTCGCGCTCCAGTGAGCAGACGCTGTAGACGAGCCGGCCGCCGGGTCCGACCCGGTCGGCGGCCGAAGCCAGGAGCGCGGTTTGGACGGCGGCCAGGG
>DATCEL010000081.1:0-7090 GCA_036510115.1 Caulobacteraceae bacterium | reverse complement strand
GTCAGCATGAGCCGTCACGTCTGATGCGCGCCAGCGTCGTGATCCGCACCAAGGATGAGGGACCGAGACTCCGGCTGACCCTGGCGTCGTTGGCCGCCCAAACGGCGCCAGCCGAAGTCGTGGTGGTCAACGATGGGTCGTCGGACAACACGCCAGAGGTGATCGGCGAGGCCGATCTGCCGATCGTGCGCATCGATCACCCTTCGGCCCGAGGTCGCGCCGCCGCCAGCAACGCGGGCGCCGAGGCGGCCAGCGGCGATCTGCTCATCTTCCTGGATGGCGACACCCTGGCCGGTCCAGAGTTTGTCGCGCGTCATCTCGCGCTGCACCAGGCGCGGGCCAACATGGTTGGCCGCGGAGAGACGTTTCACCTTCGCTGCACCAGGCTCCTACGCGATCCCGAGACCGGCGCGCCCATGGCCGGCGAAGAAGACCGGGTGGCGACCCTCGGCGAAGATGAGCTTAGCCAGCTCATGGTCACGCGCGGCCAGATTGCCGGCGACTTCGCCTCGATCGACCGGCGCGCCCAACCCGGAATCTACCCGGGCGCAGGGCCTCGGCGCCTCTATGAGTTGGAGATGGACGCCCTCATCTCACACCCCGATTGCCAGTCGCTGTGGGCGGCGGCGTCGGGAGCGAACCAATCGGTGGCGCGCGCGGCGTTCCTTGACGTCGGCGGCATGGACGCCAAGCTCACGATCAACGCGCATCGTGAAGTCGCCCTTCGCCTCACGCGCGCTGGACTGCGCATGGCCCCGGCCCTGGGCGCGCGCTCCTATCACATGACCCATCGCCGCGGCTGGCGCGATCCTCTCAGTGAGGCCGATTGGGAGACGGAGTTTTACGCGCGTCATCCGATTCCCGAGACCGCGCTGTTGTCGGTGCTGTGGTCGAGTTTCTCCGACAGTCCGGCCTTGCCGCCGGAGGCGCGGCTGCATTCCCTGCCAGCCTTCGACGCCGCCGCCCGTCGACTGACCGGCGTCTCTGGCCTGGAAGCCGTCCGCCGCGCTCACCTCGCGGCCTGCCTCGCGCCTGAAGCCGCCACGATGGCGTGATTGCCAAGCTGCCGCTTACCGCACTGGTCAGCGCCGAGGAGCGCGCGCCGGTGCGAGCGGTCGCCGCGCGCCTGGCCGCCTGCCTGAGCGGCGCCACGCGCGCCCAATGGTCGGTCGAATGCGAATTCACCGAGGAGGACGCGCCGCCGCCCCCCTCGCCTTGTCTTCTGTTGGCCAGCCTGCGGTCCCAAGCCGACGACCTGGAATCGCCATGGTCCGAAGTCGAGGCTCGCGTGCGGGACCGCTGCCGGCAATGGACAGCGACGCCCGGACGCACGGTGTTCCTGACCACGGTCTTTCGCGCGACGCCGGCGGACGAGGGGCGGGCGATCACCTCGGCGCGGCGCGAGAGGATCCGGCGTCTGAACCTTCTCGCGGCCGAGCTTTCGCGCGAGACGGGGGTTCTGGTCATTGATGTTGATCGGACATTCGCGGACCTCGGCGCCCGCTCGCTCGGCTGTGACTACCGCTTGGCTGGCGCGAGCGCTGGGGAGGAACTGACGCGGCTGATCGCTTCGACGATCGCCGTCTATGGTCTCGACGCCTGGGTTCCCTTCGAGGTTCAGGAGGCCGTGCAAGGCTTGCTGGCCGCTCAATCCGCCACCTTGCCCGCGCCGGCCCGCCTCGCCGTCTTTGCCGCCGGCACCATCGCCGTTCACGCGCGCGGCCGGATCCAGACAGCCGAGGTCGTGCGCCGCGATCCCACCCAGGTGGGTCACTATATCCGCCTCGTCGCCCGTGGACGGATGCCGTTGGGCGACGCCGCAAGACTTCTGGGCGACGCGATCGCCAAGCGCGGTCTGCGTGAATGCCTGATGATCGTTGTGCGCGGGGTTCGCCAGATCGCCGGCCAACGCGCCCGAGCGGCGTCTTAAGGTCCGGCGGCAGCGTGAACGCCATCGAGCGCCTGCGGACGATGATGCTGATCCGCGCATTTGAACGAACCCTCGCCGCGCGGCCCGACCACGGCTTCCAATTGCTGTCCGCCGGCGAAGAAGCGGTGGCGGTCGGCCTGTGTTCGGCCCTGCAACCCGGCGACCAGCTACTCACCGGCGGCCGCTCGATCGGGCCCGCTCTGGCCAGGGGCGTCGATCCCAAGACCGTCATGGCTGAACTTCTCGGCAAATCCGCCGGGGTCAATCGCGGCAAGGCCGGCCGCGGTCACCTTGCCGATCCTGAACATGGCTTCTTCGGCGCCCATGCCGTGGTCGGTGGAAACCTGTCGATCGCGGCCGGCGTGGCCCTGGCTCAGCAGCTTTCCGGCCAGCCCAATATTGTCTGTGTACTCTTCGGCGATGGCGCGGCGGGTTCCGGCGCCCTGCACGAGACGCTCAACATCGCCGCTCTATGGAAGCTGCCGCTGCTGTTCGTATGCAACAACAACCAGCTTTCCGTGTCGACGCCCAGGCGGGCGGCGCTCGCCCCTCGCCGGCTTGCCGATCTCGCCGCGCCGTTCGGCGTCCCGGCGCAAACCGTCGACGGCATGGACGTGGTAGCGGTCGCCGAAGCCATCGCCAGCGCCGCGCGCGGGGTGAGATCGGGCGCCGGACCGGCGTTTGTCGAATGCGAGTCGGAGCGCTTCGGGCCCCATTCGACGACGGCCCGCGAGACCCGCGATCCAGAAACCCTGGAACGGATCCGCGCCCGCTGTCCAATCCTCCGGCTGACCGGCGATCTCGAGCTCGCCGGGGCGGTTTCACCCGCATCGCTTGCGACCCTGGAAGCGGAGGTCGAGGCGATGGTCGCCGAAGCCGTCGCCTTCGCCGAGGCCGCGCCCTACCCAAGTCCGTCCGAGGCCCTCGCCGATGTCGGCTAAGGCGCCCCGGGTGTTCTTCCGCGAGGCGATCGCCCGAGCCATCGCCGAGGCGATGCGCGCCGATCCGCGGGTAATCGTGCTGGGCCAGGACGTCGGGGCGTTTGGCGGCGCCTATCGGGAGTTCGAGGGCCTTTATGCCGAATTCGGCGGCGCGCGCGTTCGGGACACCCCGGTCGCCGAGGCCGCGATCATGGGCATCGGGGTCGGCGCCGCCGCGGCCGGTTACCGGACCTTGGTCAGCATCACCTACATGGACTTCGTCATGCTGGCCCTCGATCCGCTGGTCAACTACGCGGCCAAGCTGCGCTTCAAGACCGCCGGCCGCCTGACCGCTCCGGTCGTCCTCAAGACGACGGCTGGCGCGCGCGGCCAGGGCGTCGCTCATTCACAATGCCTGGAGTCATGGCTGATGAGCGTGCCAGGTCTGACGGTCGTCGCTCCATCCAATCCGGCCGATGCCTACGGCCTCATGCGATCGGCCCTGCGGGCGGACGGTCCGGTGGTGTTCGTGGACCACAAGCGGCTCTATCCAATTCCCGGCAACGCGCCGGCGTCGGACGTCCCGGTTCCGTTCGGCCAAGCCAGGATCGCTCGGCCGGGGACGGACATCACCATCACCGCCCATTCGTTCATGGTCCAGGTGGCGCTTACGGCCGCCGACGCATTGGCCAAGGAAGGCCTGTCGGTCGAGGTCGTCGATCTGCGCTCGCTCGCGCCGCTTGATATCGACACCATCGCCGCGTCGGTGTCGCGCACGGGCGCCTTGCTCACCGTGGAGGAAGGTCAGTTGACCTGCGGGGTCGGGGCCGAAGTGGCCGCGCGTCTGCGCGAGCGCCAGGGCGGCTTGAACGTCGCCCGCGTGGGGGCGATCGCCGCGCCCGTATCGTCCAATCACGTACTCGAGGCGGCCGCGATTCCAGACGTTGAACGCGTGGCGCAGGGCGTGCGCGCATTGCTTCGCGCCCGCGAATCCGGCCATCCGAACTCGGTTTGCTCTGGCGGAGGTCCGGGTGCTGTATAGGCTTTCGACGCCCGGCGTCGGCGACGAGGTCGTCGAGATCCGGGTGCTGCAATGGCACGGTGAGTGCGGCAAGGCGTTCGCCGTTGGCGAACTGATTGTCGAGCTGGAAACCCACAAAGCGCTCATCGAAGTCCGGGCCGGGCAGAGCGGTGTTCTTCGCCGTGTCTTCGCCGCCGAAGGCGATTGGATCAGGGTCGGAGAGCCGTTCGCCGTGTTCAGCGAACGGCCGGACGAGCCTTTGGGCGAAGACACGGAAACGGCGGCGGTCTTTCTGGCGAAGTTCGTGGTCGACTAGAGCCTGATGCGATTGCACGGAACAGATGCAAGCGGTGAATCAGGCTCTACACGTTGGGTTCTAGAGCGCTGGCGAGGACGTCGAGGATCTCGCCTCGCACCAAGGCCTGCAATTCGCCGCTCTGATGGACGCCGTCTGGCAGATGGGCCGCGCCGCCGATATCCGCCGCCATGGCGTCCACGTCGACGATGGAAACCTTCGCCTCGCGCCCCAGGTCATGCAGCATCAGGTTGACCTCCTTGGCGGCGATATTGGCCAAGGTCGCGCCCAACGGGGCGTCGAACGCGGTGTAGTTTGCGATATCCTCGCGTCCCGACGTCGACATGCGATTGAGGATCAGCAAGCGGGCGCCGGTCTCCGCGTCCACGCTCTTAGCGAGCTGGCGATAGTCCGCCGCGACATCGTCCAGGGAGCGCGAGACGGTCTCGAACGCCGAGCCGAGCCAGGCGGCGACGGCTCGTCCAGCGGCCCGGCGGTCGTGCGCCATGATGTGCAGCCTATAGCCGAGCTTCTTGTGCCTGAGGATCGAGCGCGTTTCGGCGCACGACGACAGCAGGATCGCGCGCGGTGGCCCGCTTCTGGTCACGCCGTCGCGGGTGAGCATTGGGAAATCCTGGCTCATCGGCGAGGCTCCGAGCTGGGCAAGCAGAGCGCCGGCGAAAAACCAGTCCGCCGGGGTGGGCGGCTCGGAGGACTCAGCCAGGCCGCGTTGAAGATCGGCGGCGAGAGCCTCGAACTCAGCCCGGGTGCGGCTGAACCCGTCCACCAGCACAGGGGCGCAGGGCGCCAGCGGGTGGTCAGTCACATAGCCGACGTGCGCGGGAAATTGCGCGCCCTCGAACAGTTCCGTGAAGCCGGATCGATCGCCGCGGACCGGTCCGGTGGCGTCGCAGACGCCAAGGCTGAGGAGGGACCGGGGGCTCCCCGTCCCGCTCGCCCACCAGGCCCGGGCGGAGAGATTCCAACCCGGCAACAGACCGGTATCGACGTCCACCGCCCAGCTCATGCGCTGTCCGGCAAGGATCAGCAGCAGGGCGTCACAGGCATCGTCGCCGTGGACGGCCTCGGTCTCGATTTCGCCGATGACCTCGTCGGGCCGCCAGTCGGCCGCGCCGATCACATCCAGGAAGCCGCCGCCAGAGAGCCCCTGTCGCTGCCTCAGTCGCCCGCCAAAGGGCGACGCGAACGCGACCTGCACCACACTCTCGTCGGCGAACAGCCGCTCCCGCGCGCCGCCTTGAATGGCCAGGTTACAGAAGCCGATCACCTCGCGCGGCCGGCACAGGTGGCCGTCTTCGCAGAGCCAGTTCACGCCGGATCGGCGAATGGCCACCGTTCCACCGCCAAGAGTCCCGAGCCGAAGGGCGATTGTCATGCGCGCACGCGCGCTGACCACATCCCCGCGTGACTGACGATGCCAGCGATGGCGACGCGAAGCGGACGGGCGATCTCTGCTGGCTCGAGGTCGTCGCCGAACACCGCGATCAGTGAGCCGGGCGCGAGAGCATCGCCGGGCTCAGCGTTGATCGTCCGCAGACGGAGGTTCTCGCGTGAGATCAGCCGATAGTGCGAGATCGGCGGACAATCCTGCTGAAAACCCGCCCCGAGGTCGATGCTCAGATCGAGAATCTTCGCCCCGGCCGCCAAGCTGTCACCCACCACCGGATAGAAAGCCTCGACGATCGCCACGGTCATCTCCGGCAACAGCCTTGGCAGGTAGAGACCTACCAGCATGACGCCCCGCTCGCCAACACGGCCAGACGATCGCGCACGCGTCTCGATGCGCGCGCCGACGCGGCAAGCCGCTTCATCATGCCACCCCCAGACTTTGCTCCATACGGAGACCCCCGAGCCAGGGCTATGGCAAACCTTGGCCGCGCACAAGCGAGGCCGTGGGTTCCGCCAATATGGCCCGTGACCCGCGCGCGGCGGCCCGCCTCGCCGACCGAAGGGCGGACTTCAGCGCCCTGAAATCGCGCGCGCCAACCGCCTTGACCAGGAGGGCGCGAAGGGCCTTGGGCTCCTGTTCGGGATCGCCGCCTTCCTCGAGGGCGATCTTGAGGAGTTGGGAAAGCGACTGCTGCAATCGCCAGGCCGACGTGAGGTTCGCCAGAACGGGGGCGGCCGCGAGTCCATCCATGGCCGCCAGAGCCTCGCCGGTGTTGGCGCGCAGCGGCCCGCCGCCAGCCGCGTGGACAAGCTGGAGGTGTTGGGCGGCGAACTCGATATCGACCAATCCCCCTTCGGAAAGCTTCATGTCCCAGAACCCGGTGGGCGGCCGTTCGGCCGCCATCAAGGCGCGCATCTCCCGCGCGTCCCTGGCGGTGGCCGCTTCGTCGCGCGGGCGGCGCAGGGCGGTCTCGATCGCGCTCGTGGCGACATGGGCGAAGGCGTCGGACGTCGTCCAGACGAGACGGGCGCGGGTCAAGGCCAGCAACTCCCAGGTCTCCGCCTCGCCGGCGTAGTAGTCTTCGAACGCGGCCAGGCTCACGGCCACCGGCCCCTTGGTGCCAGACGGGCGCAATTGCAGGTCGACCTCATAGAGGCCGCCCTCCGCGGTGTAGACGGACAAGGCCGCCACCAGCCTCTGGGTGAAGCGGGCATAGAAAGTGTCGGCGGAAAGCCCGGCGTCGGAGGAGACGGCTTGCGGCTTGGCCGGCCGATAGAGCGTCATCAGATCGAGGTCGGATTGGGCGGACATCTCCCGCGAGCCGCATTTGCCGAGCGCGATCACCGCGACATCGCCGTCGAACGCTCCGAACGCCCGCTCCACCTCGGCCAGGGCGGCTGCGGAGAGCCCGGCGATCAGGGCGTCGGCCAGATCGGCGAACCCGGCGCCGGCGGCCTCGCCGTCCGCGGCGCCCTCCAGCACCTGCACGGCGATGCGAAAGGCGTATTCACGG
>DATCEL010000080.1:0-3063 GCA_036510115.1 Caulobacteraceae bacterium | reverse complement strand
CCGAAAGCGGCCGCCCGCATGATGTCCACCGCTGCCCCACCTGCCTGACCGCCCTGTGGAGTGACTACGGACGCCGGCCAGCCCTGCGTTTCGTGCGCATGGGCACGCTCGATGATCCGTCGGCGCTGAAGCCCGACGTGCACATCTTCACCCGTTCCAAGCAGCCGTGGGTCGGCTTGCCGGCCGATGCGCTGGCCTTCGATATCTTCTACGAAATGGAAAAACTGTGGCCAGCGGAGAGCCTGGCGCGTCGCCGCGCGGCGCTGGGCCGCTGAGCCGTCTTTCCCGCACTCCGGAGTTAGGTTTGTCGGGACCTTCCCCACGCCTTCGCAAACGCGACGACCTGGGCGGCGACGGTCTCGACCTGCCACGCGTCGCGGGGGTCGGCGAAGGCGCCCGCCTCGTCGAACAGGCCGTTTGCGCTTAGGGTCGCTCCGAACGGCGTCGGCCAGCCGCGCAGGGCGTGAACGATCGAGCGCAGGGCGGCGAGGGTCGAGCCGGCCGCCTGGCCGCCGGCGGCGGTGACGATGCAGCCCACCGCCCGGCCGTCGAGATAGGGCCACTCGGCCTCGCGCAGATCCTCCAGGCAATCGAGGGCGTTCTTCACCAGGCCGGAGATCGAGCCATGATAGCCCGGCGAGGCGACGATCAGGCCGTCGGCGGCCTTCACCGCCGTCAGCAGGCGCTCGCGCCCGGCGTCGGCGCCCTCGCCGCGCGGATCGAAAATCGGCAGGGTCGCCAGAAAGGCCCCGCCGAAGAGCTCCGTCCGGGCGCCCGCGGCGTTCGCGGCAGTCAACGCTTTGACCAGGGCCAGCTCGCTGGTCGAGCCGGGCCGGATCGTGCCGCCGAGACCGACGATCAGCGGCGCGTCGGTCAAGCCTCCGCCGCCCGGCGCTTACGGGATTCCCACGACTCCTTCAGCGCTTCGAGTTCGCCGGCGTATTTGTCGCGCGCCGCCTCGCGCAGTTTAGGTATGTGATAGGCCGGGAAGAGGTCGTTGTCCGGCCGATAGTCGCGCAACACCTGCTTGGCGACGGTGGCTTTGTGCACTTCGGTCGGTCCATCGGCGATCCCCATGACGAAGGCGCTGGTGATCATGCCCATGAACGGCATCTCATTGGAGACGCCGATCGCGCCATGCAGATGCAGGGCCGTGGCGGCGATGTCGTGATAGACCTTGGGCATGGCCACCTTGATGGCCGCGATGTCCTTGCGTACCAGCTTGTAATCCTTGTGCTTGTCGATCAGCCACGCCGTGCGCAGGACCAGCAGGCGGAACTGCTGCAGCTGGATCCAGGCGTCGGCGATCTGCTCCTGGACCACGGGCATGTCGGCGAGACGGCCTGAGCGGGTCTGGCGCGAGACCGCCCGCTGGCACATCAAGTCGAAGGCGTGCTGGCAGGCGCCGACGGTGCGCATGGCGTGGTGCACTCGGCCGCCGCCCAGACGCGTCTGGGCGATGATGAAGGCCCCGCCGCGTTCGCCGAGCAGGGCGTCCTTGGGGACGCGGACATCGGTGTAACGCAGATAGCCATGGCCACCTTCGCCTTCGCCGCCGCCGACCCCGATGTTACGGATGGTCTCCACGCCCGGCGTGTCCTTGGGCACCAAGAAGATCGACATCCGCCGATAGGGGTCTTTGGCGTCGGGATCGGTCACCGCATAGACGACCAGGACGTGCGCGTAGCGCGAGCCGGACGAGAACCACTTCTCGCCGTTGATCACCCACTCGTCGCCGATCAGCTCGGCGCGGGTTTTGAAGGTTAGCGGATCCGATCCACCGGTGGGCTCGCTCATCGAGAAAGCTGAACGAATCTCACCATTCAAGAGCGGCTTCAGCCATTTCTCTTTCTGCTGCGGCGTTCCGTAGTGGGCGATGATCTCGGCGTTGCCGGTGTCCGGCGCCTGGCAGCCGAAGACGTAGGGGGCGAGATGGTTGCGGCCGAGCTTCTCGTTCATCAGAGCGAGCTTGAGTTGGCCATAGCCCTGGCCGCCCAGTTCGGGCCCCAGGTGGCAGGCCCACAGGCCCTGAGCGCGGACCTCGTCCTGCAGCGGTTTGATGAATGTCTCGCGGCCTTCGGTCGAGAAGGCGGCCATGCCGAGGTGCGAGATCGGCTCGACCTTCTCCTCCATGAAGGTCTCAATCCAGTCGAGCTTCTTCTGAAATTCCGGATCGGTCTCGAAATCCCACGCCATGCCGCGTTCCTCCATATCGCTTTGAGATTATCATCGGCGCAAAGGCGCGGCGGGCGCAAGTCAAAGCGAACGCTTGTTTGAACGGTTTCGCCCGCGCGTCCCGGTAAGATAGAAGGCCGCATGGACGCCGTCGCCGCCCTGGCCGATCCGACCGCGCTCGAACGCGCCCGGCGTTGCCGCGCCTGGTTCGAGACACTGCGCGACCGGCTGGTCACGGCCTTCGAGGCGCTCGAGGACGCGGCGCCGCAAGCCCTCTATCCCGGACCGGCCGGCCGGTTCGAGCTGACACCGTGGGCGCGGGAGGCCGGCGGCGGCGGGGTGATGGGCTTTCTGCGCGGGCGTCTGTTCGAGAAGTGCGGGCTGCACATCTCCGAAGTTCACGGGACATTCACGCCAGAGATGGCGGCGACCATGCCGGGCGCCGACAAGGACCCGAGGTTCGTCGCCACCGGGATCAGCCTCATCGCCCATATGCGAAATCCGCGCGTGCCGGCTGTGCACATGAACACCCGCTATCTGGCCACCACCGCCGGCTGGTTCGGCGGCGGCGCCGATCTGACCCCGCTGATTGAGAGTCAGCGGTCCGCCGATGCGCCGGACGCCGTCGCTTTCCACGTCGCCCTCAAGCGCGCCTGCGATGCCCACGATCCAGACTGGTACGAGCGCTACCGAGCCGAATGCGACCGCTATTTCTATCTGCCCCACCGGGCCGAGCCGCGCGGGATCGGCGGCATCTTCTATGACCGGCACGACAGCGGCGATTTCGAGCGCGATTTCGCCTTCACCCGCGACGTGGGCGAGGCCCTGCTGGAGGTCTATCCCAGGATCGCCCGCCATCGGATGACCGAACCGTGGACCGCCGCCGAC
>DATCEL010000079.1:0-2070 GCA_036510115.1 Caulobacteraceae bacterium | reverse complement strand
CGCCATTGATAGACCGGACGAACTCATATCCAACCGGGTTATAGCCAGGGATATAGCTCCGCTCCTCATATGCTTTTGTCCCCAACTCGCGGAGGTATCTGGCCTCGGTGTCCAAGGTCCTCTGGACGGGCAATTGGTCTGCGATCACCCTGCAAGTCCCATCCTTGTCGTTGAATACTTCCAGGTGGTTTCCCAAGGTTTTGCTTACCCACAGCGGCCGATCTTTCGGGGCCATTGAAATTGCCCGATCCCCGGCATCCGCCGGGATCAGGTCGTCTTCAACACCGCTGGGCAACGCATCGAGCGGGATTTTGACGACCTTCGAATAGATGCACGCCAAATTGACCGCATCTACAAAGGCCCCGATGGCGGCTGACATGGGTATGTTGGGTTGGGGAGTGCTCGCCTGGCCCCGCGGGGCGCCGAGCAACATGAGCGTCGCCACGATCAGCACATGGAAGCCAAGCCGCCTCATTGCACAGCAGTCTCACGGGGAGTGTGACAAGTGATCATGGCAAAGCCGTAGGCCCAAGGCGGGCCTTGGGCAAGTCCGCTCTGGGTCGGTCATTGCGGTTGGGCCTCGGTTCGGAAGCGGGCCTTATACCAATCGGCCTTAAGCGTGACCTGTAGCGGCCCATGGGCGCGCTCCGAGGGATGTGATGCGTGAGGGCTCGGCGATGAGTCTGTTCCAGGCGTCGCAGACGGCGTCGAGGATGGCGTCGTAGTCTTTGAAGATGTGGTTGGAGAGGAAGGCGCCGCGCAGATACTCCCAGACGTTTTCGGCCGGGTTGATCTCCGGCGATCGGGGCGGCAGGGGGACGAAGGTGATGTTGCTGGGCGCTCGCAGCTTGGGGGTGGTGTGCCAGCCGGCCTGATCCAGGAGAAGGGCGGCGTGAGCGCCTGGGGCGATATTGGCGCTGATCTCCTCGAGGTGGAGTTGCATGGACCAGGTGTCGGCCCGCTGCATGACGATGGCCGCGCCGGTGGCTCGCTCGGGACAGATGGCGCCGAACAGATAGGCGCAGCCGGTGCGAAGATCGACGGTCTGCCGCGGACGTGTGCCCTTGGGAGCCCACACCCGAGTGCGCTGGGTCTTCTGCCCGACCCGCATCTCGTCTTGGAACCAGACTTCTATGGGTGTGCCGGGGGGCTGGTCGGCGCGGATCGTCGCGAGGATGGCGGGGAAGTTTTTTTAAATGTCTCCATCGCTTCTGGGTCCTGGCGGTAATGCCGAGGACGCGTGGTGATGTGGGAAAAGCCAAGCCGGTCCAGCAGCTTGCCGATGGTGCGTTCATGATAAGCCACGCCCCATCGTTCATGGATCAACGCCTTGAGGTCCGCGCAGCGCCAGCGCGCCAGGTGCGCCAGGCCGGCCTCCCGCGGTCCCGCTCTCACAGCCTGAGCAAGCTCGGCTTCCTGCTCGGCCGTCAGGCGCCGGGAATTGCCCGGCGCGCGGCGATTGACCAAGCCGGCCGGTCCCTCGTCGTTGAACCGGCGAACCCAGTCCCGCAGGATCTGGCGATCCATGCCCGCCATCATCGCCGCCTCGGCGCGGCTCAATCCATCATAGGCCGCCGCGATCGCCAACAGCCGCCGCGCCTGGTGCACATCATCGGCCCGCCCAGCCAAACGGCGCAGCTGGCCCGCATCGTAGTCGGATCGCAATCCAAGAGCCGGCATCGACAAACCTCCCTGCAATCAGCAGGGTGAATCACTGTTCGCCCTTCTTGGGAATCCCCCCCGAGTCACTTTCAGGGGCGATTGGTATTAGAACTCCAGATAGGTGAATTGGCCGGCGCGGCTGAAGGCGGCGTCGGCGACGGCGACGAAGCTCTTGACGTTCACCGCCCAGGCCCGCGAGACGCTCAAGGCGGGGGCGTAGGTGACCGAGGCGCCGGTCGAAACGATCCGCCAGGCCCAGCGCAGGGCGGCGCCGTTCAGGGCGGCGGTGTTGGAGGTGAATCCGGCGCTCTCCGTGAACCCGTCGCCCGCCCACGCGGCGACCAGAAGCAGGCCGAAGACGATTTCGCTCGGCCGGCCGAGCGCGCCGGTGGCGAGGCTTGGGCTGGT
>DATCEL010000078.1:0-3285 GCA_036510115.1 Caulobacteraceae bacterium | reverse complement strand
CCTGTGAGGCCCCGCCGCCGGAGTCGGTGTGCAGGACGGCCGCATCGACACTGGGTCCGCGCGCGCCGACCTCGTGAATCTCGACGATGTTGGGATAGAACGCGAGACGCCCCTCGATGAGCTCCATCTCCGGGTGAGGGCTCTCGTAGGACCAGACCGCGTTCTCGGCGATCCTGCCGTCCATGGTCAGGGTGAAATAGGAGGCGTGACCCTTGTACGGACAATAGGTGTCGAGTTCGGTCGGGGCCAGGAAGCCCATCTCCACATCTCCGCGCGGGAAATAGGCGACCGGCTTGTAGTTCGCCTCTTTCAAGTAGAGCACGTCGCCGCTGTCGGCGATCAAATGGCCGTTGTAGAGGGCTTGAACGCGCCCTTCGTGGCCGGTGATGGCGATGGGGTGGTCGGGTCCCGGAACCTTGACGACGTCCATGAGCGTCCTCCGCGCGCGGTGAGGGCCGCCAACCTAGCACGGCGGCCCGCCTCCGCCTTGTGAAAGCGCCGGCGGCGTGATTGTTTCCCCGCCAAGCGCCGTCGAGCGCCGGGCGGGAAGCGACAAACATGAACATCGTCATCATCGCCGGCGTCATCCTGACGCTCGCGACCGGCATTCCGGTGATGATGCAGATCGCGCGCGAACACCCGCGCGGCCTCTTCGTCCTATTCTTCGCCGAGATGTGGGAGCGGTTCTCCTACTACGGCATGCGCGGTCTGCTGGTGTTCTATCTGACCCAGCAATTTCTGTTCGACGACAAGCTCGCCGCCAGCACCTACGGCTCCTACGCCACCCTGGTCTACCTCATTCCCCTGATTGGCGGCGTGCTCGCCGACCGCTGGCTGGGCGCGCGCAAGGCCGTCGCCTTCGGCGCTCTGCTGCTCGTCGCCGGCCACATGACCATGGCCATCGAGGGTCAGCCGGCGCGGCAGGTGCTCAACTATGGCGGCGCCCACTATGGCTTCCAGGTGAGCGGCTTGGGCGCGGCGCGCGAAGCCCGCGTAGTCGTCGGCGGCAAGACCTACGAATTCGGCCAGGACGCCGCCGGCGGCTTCACCACCAAGGGCCTGCCGGTCGCTTCGCCTCTGCCCTCGACCCTGGCCAAGGGAACCTACAGCCTCACCGTGGAAGGCCGTCAGAAGGGCTTCGTCGACGTCTTCTACCTCGCCCTCGCCCTCATCGTCATGGGCGTCGGCTTCCTGAAATCCAACATCTCGGCCATCGTCGGCAAGCTATATGGCGAGCGCGATCCCAGGCGCGATCCGGGCTTCACGCTTTACTATTTCGGGGTCAACCTCGGGGCCTTCTGGGCCGCCGTTCTGTGCGGCTATCTCGGCGAGAATTTCGGCTGGCAATGGGGTTTTGGCGCGGCCGGCGTCGGCATGCTCGCCGGCTATCTCACGTTTCAGCTTGGCCGCTCCTGGCTCGGCGGCCATGGCGAGCCGCCCGATCCGGCGAAGCTCGCCAGGCCTGTGGCCGGGCCGCTCAATCTCGAGTGGCTGATCTATATTGGCGGCGTGGTCGGCGTGGCCGCCATCTGGCTGCTCGTGCAACACAACCAGATCGTCGGCATCTCGCTGGGCGTCGGCTGGGTCGTGGCCCTGGCTTATGTCGGCTACATCATGATCACCAAGTTCGGCCCCGTTGAGCGCGATCGAATCCTGCTCTCGTTCGTGTTTATGATCGGCGCAATCGTCTTCTTCACCCTGTTCGAACAGGCCGCGACCTCGCTCAACCTGTTCGCCGAGCGCAACACTCAGCTCGACCTGATCTCGGCCCCGCATTCGCTCGGCCTCTTCGGTCACCAGATCTACTTCGGCAGCCGGACGATGTGGCAGGCGGCCCATCCCGCGCCCGGGACGCTATGGATCGACATGAGCTTTGACGCCGCCCAGACGCAGTCGTTCAACGCCGGTTTCATCCTCCTCTTCGCGCCGGTGTTCGCCGCCCTATGGGCTTTCCTCGGCAAGCGCGGCCGCGATCCCGATCCGATGATCAAGTTCGGCCTCGGCCTGGCGCAGGTCGGCCTCGGATTCCTGGTCATCGTGTGGAGCGCCGGATTGGCCGACGCCAGTTTCCGCGTGCCGCTGCTGGTTCTGGCGGCCGCCTATCTGCTGCACACAACGGGCGAACTCTGCCTCTCGCCGGTGGGCCTGTCGGAGATCACCAAGCTCGCCCCCGCCGTGCTCATCTCGACCCTGATGTCGCTATGGTTCATGGCCATTTCGGCGGCCGAGTTCATCGGCGCCCTGATCGCCCGCCTGGCGGGGTCGAACACCGCCGGCGGCAAGGTGCTCGATCCGCACGCCTCGCTCATCGCTTCACTGAACGTGTTCCAGTGGATCGGCTGGGCCGGGGTCGGTTTCGGCGTCGCCTTTCTCATCGCCGCGCCCTTCGCCCATCGTCTGGCGCATGGGGTCAACGACCCCCTGCCCGAGGGCGGCGCCATTCCCGCGCCGGCGGAGTAAGATTTAACCGAACGCCTTGATCACCGACAGGCGCACGAACCGCCCCACCGCGAGGCGGCGGACGTCGGTAAAATCCACCGGAAAGGCGTCGCGCGGCCCGGCGAACACCTGACGGGAGGTTTCGACGCCGCGAGCGGTGGCGTTCAGGAGATCGACTCGCAAGGTGACGTCGGGCTGGGGCCGGTATTCGGCCCAGAGAACCACCTCGCTCCCGACCTTGGTGGCGTCGATTTCATCGAAGCGGTAGTCGCTTCGGCGCCACTGGCCGCCGACATCGAAGCCCCACGAGGCCTTCAGGCGGGGCAGACCCTGGTTGAAATGCAGCTCCCAATCGCTGGGATGCAGTCCAGAAAACTCGCGTGGCTGGTCGGTGGTCGGATCGGTCACTCGCGAACGCCTTATGGTGGCCTGGCCGGTGAGCTGGCCGTCCTTCAGCCCCAGACGATCGGTGGGCAGGGTGAGGGCGGCGACGGCCTCGTCCTCGGTTCCGGCGCCGATGTCGCCCGGGGCGTCATAGACAATGCCGGAGGGATCGACGACGCCGATGCGATCCTCGACCTGTTGGTAAGCATAGTGGCGCACGGTCAGGGTCAGATCGCCGCCCTTCCAGAACCGCCGGTCCCAGGCGGCTTCGAACACCCAGTCCTGGGTCGGATTGAGGTTGGGATTTCCGGCGTGCACCGTGCCGGTGTTGAGGCCGGCCGTCTGGGCGGTGAAATCGTCGAAGTTGAGCTGGCCGATCTCGCGCTCGACGCGCAGGCGAAGCTGATCGGCGCTGTCTGGCGACCACGAAAGCACTAGGCGCGGCTTGGGGTAGGCGAGTGT
>DATCEL010000077.1:0-4125 GCA_036510115.1 Caulobacteraceae bacterium | reverse complement strand
CCCCCCGAGAAACGGGGGGAGTACCGGCGAAGCCGGGGAGGGGGGCAGGGGCCGTGCGCCAGCGCTCTGTCAGCCGCCACCTCCACCCCTTCGAGGTCCCCCTCCCCCGCTGCGCAGGGGAGGATCCAGGCTAGCGCGGGGTCGAGACCTGTCGGGCCTAGTGGACATAATCTGACGCTTGCTACCCGCATGGCCAGAGATCGACAGAACGGTGCATTGCCTCAGCCGCATTGCCATGAAGCTGAACTTCCGAATGTCGGTAGGGGGTGAAAGCGGTCGTTGGGTGCGCCTAATTGATCAGGGCGACTTTTCCTCCCGCAACAACCAACCAAAAATCATGCTGGCGGTGACCGCCCCGACAATCTGTGCCGCAATGAACGCTGACACAGATGACGGCGCGATTCCGGCGAAGGTGTCCGAGATCGATCTAGCGATGGTTACGGCGGGATTGGCGAACGAGGTCGAAGCCGTGAACCAATAGGCTGAGGTGATGTAGAGGCCGACCACGAACGGCGTCGCCTCGGGCCGGAAGCGGATCGATCCCAGAATCGCGGCGACGAGACCGAAGGTGGCGACGAACTCGGAAAAGGCCTGCGCGGGTCCGTCGCGCAATTTCGTTGACACCTGCAACAACGGTTCGGCGAACATGGCGTGCGCGATCAAAACGCCGACGACGCCCCCAGCGACCTGCACGACAACATAGCTGATGGCTGTTGGCCAACCGATCTCGCGCCGGAGGGCGAAGACAAGGGTCACCGCTGGGTTGAAATGCGCTCCCGAAAGCGGTCCGAAGATGGTGATCAGGACCGCGAGGGCCGCCCCGGTCGAAAGCGTGTTGCCGAGAAGCGCGATGGCGACATTTCCCCCTGCGAGTCGCTCACCCATGATTCCCGAGCCGATGACCACCGCCAACAGCAGGGCCGTTCCCAGGCCTTCGGCCAGCAGCCTGCGCGGCGTCGAAAACGCGTGAAGCGGCGGCTCCAGGCTCCCGTCCGCCGTACAGGTCACGTCCGTCACGCTCAGCACGCCCGAACCGGCTGATCCGAGGTGCGGCCGATCGCGTCGAGGTGACGCTGCAAGGACAGCTTGTCGAGCGACGCGAGCGGCAAATTCACGAACAGGCCGATGCGGTTGTTGAGCATCCGGAAAGCCTCGGCGAACGCCAAGGCGATCTCCGCGGAGCCACCCACGGCCGCGGCGGGATCGGGAATGCCCCAATGGGCGGTAATGGGCTGGCCGGGCCAGATCGGGCAGACCTCGCCGGCCGCGTTGTCGCAGACGGTGAACACGAAATCGAGCCTCGGCGCACCGGGTCCCGAGAACTCTTCCCACGGCTTCGAGCGAAAGCCGTCAGTGAGGTAATTCTGGCTATTGAGCAGGGCGATCGCGTGTGGATTTACCGTCCCCGTCGGCATGGACCCCGCGGAAAAGGCTTTGAAACGGGCCGCCCCGACACGGTTCATGATCGCCTCGGCCATGATCGAACGGGCAGAGTTGCCGGTGCAAAGGAATAGAACGTTGAAGGCTTCGGCGGCCATGATCTGCTCCCTAAGCGCAGCAGGCGGACGGCGGGGCCGCCTCGGTGGGCGCACAGCAGGTCGTCTTAGGCCCGGCCGGTGCGGCGCTCGGTTCGTCCTCGCCGTAGCTCGTCGCCTCGCCGAAGGTGAAGAAGGTTTCCCAGCGAAGGCCGTTCGGATCGTTGACCCATGCTTTGTCAGACTTCGCGTAGCAGCATGTGGTCGCCTTTTGATCATGGGTGACTTCGCCGGCGGCCTTGAGCCGCCGGGCAAGTTCCGCGAGTTCTTCGTCGCTCTCCACCTGGATGCCCAGGTGATCGACGCCCGGGACACGGGCGCGGTCGGAAATGGCGAAGTTGACCCGTGGATCGTCGAGCATCCACTTGGCATAGTCGTCCTTCAGGACGGCGGGCTTGGCCCCAAACAGAGTCGAATAAAAGCTGATCGACGAGGTCAGGTCCTCGACGGCGACGTGGACGTGCAGACGCTTCATGGCGAAGCTCCTTTAGCTGGCTTGGGGTTGATCGCAGCAGGCGGCGCGGCTCGCTACCGCCGCCAGGGGCGCGCACACTTCGGGTCGGCCCTGGCAACAGTCCTCCATCAGGTAGAGCAGGAGATCGCTCATGCCATCGTAGTCGGCCGCGTAGATGATCGAGCGGCCTTCGCGCCGACTTGTGACCAGGCCGGCGTTGGCGAGGATGGTCAGCTGGGCCGAAAGGGTGTTGGGGGTGATCTCCAGCAAGCGGGCGATGTCTCCGGCTGACACGCCATCCCTTCCGGCTTTGATCAGGAGGCGGACAACGGCCAGACGACTCTCCTGGGCGAGGGCCGAGAGGCGCTTGATGGCGGATTGTGATTCCATATTTCCAATATTATGGAAATGACTGCCAATTTCAATAGCGGATGGGGTGGAATCCGGCCGCCGGCCTGCAACGCCTAATGACTGCTTCGGGTCGGTCTTTCCCCTAGGCTTCTCGCCCAGGAGCGGAACTTCCAAACGCGTGCTGAGGGTCGATTCTCACCCCTTGGTTTGTGGGCCGACTCCGGACCTCGACCGACAGCCTCGCCAGCGGAGCGTTGGGACTTAGGTGTCAGATTCTGACCCCTAGCCCGGCCTTCGTCCGAAGGGTTTGCGCGGCGGCTTGCCGAGGGTGCGGCCCTTGGCCTTGGCCGTAATTTCCTTCAGCTTGAGATTCTGGAGCCCCGACAGCGCCTGACCGGGCGCGCCCTTCTCGGGATCGGCGAAGGCGCGGCCAAAGGTTTCGACACGTTGCTCGACGGAGCCGAGGAATTCACCCTCCCAATCCGAAAGTTTGACCGCGCCCTTGAGCGCCGCGCGCCGCGCCCGCCGCAGGGCGTTCAGCGCCGCGCGCTTGGCCTGGGCCTTGGGGTCGGGCGGGGTTCGCTTCACAAGCCTCCGATGGCCGAAATGTAGAGGTCGATCAGAGCTTCTTCTTCCTGTCGCTTGGCGCTGTCCAGCGCCCGCAGGCGGACCACCTTGCGCAGAATCTTGGCGTCGAAGCCCTCGCCCTTGGCTTCGCCGTAGACCTCCTTGAGATCGGCGCCGACGGCCTTGCGGTCTTCCTCGAGCCGCTCGATGCGCTCGATCAGGCTCTTCAGTTTGCCCTGGGCGGAGGCGCCGAGGGTGTCGAAAGCGGGAGCATCGTCGGCCATGAATGTCGCATCGTTCTCATTGAAAGGGATGGGGCGCGACCCTAGAATCAAGCGGCGCGGAAGTCATGGCGCGAGAGGCCTTGTCCACAAGAGACTTGCGGCCTTCGAACAGAGGGCGAGACATGGCGGACAAATCCGTGACCCAGGCCGAGGCAGAGGCGGCCGTGCGCACCCTGATCAAATGGGCCGGCGACGACCCCGACCGCGAAGGTTTGCGCGAGACGCCGGCGCGCGTGGCCCGATCCTACGCCGAGCTTTTCGCCGGCTACGCGGCCAATCCCCGCGCCTACCTCGAACGCACCTTCGAGGAGGTCGGCGGCTATGACGAACTGGTCGTGCTGCGCGACATTCCGGTGGTCAGTTTCTGTGAGCACCACATGCTGCCGGTCCTCGGCCACGCCCACGTCGGCTATCTGCCGACCAATAAGGTGGTCGGCATTTCCAAGCTCGCGCGCGTCGTCCACGGCTTCGCCCGGCGGCTGCAGATTCAAGAAAAGCTCACCGCCGACATCGCCCACGCCATCGACGAAATCCTCGAGCCCAAGGGCGTCGGCGTGGTCATCGAGGCGGAGCACAGTTGCATGACTCTCCGCGGGGTGAACGCCATCGGCGCGCACCTGATCACCAGCCATCTGACCGGGGCCATTCGCGACGATGCCCGTACGCGGCAAGAGTTCCTGCGGCTGACCCGGCGGGCATGATTTCGTCCGACGCTGCCTGCGCCGTCGAACTCGTCGTCGCGGGACCGAGCGACAAGGCGGCCCTGGCCAATCTCGCCCAGCTCTACATCCACGACTTTTCCGAGTTTTGGGCCGGGCGGCCAGGCGGGGAACTCGGCGACGACGGCCGCTTCACGCCCATGACCGATTTCGACGACTATTGGCGGGAGGCCGGGCGAATTCCGCTGCTGGTGCGCGCCGGCGGGGCCCTGGCT
>DATCEL010000076.1:0-6267 GCA_036510115.1 Caulobacteraceae bacterium | reverse complement strand
CGCCATTGGCGTGGGTGGCCGGCTCGCCATTGATCGGTTGGGTCACCGCCAGCACGCCGCTCGGCGTGCGGTAGAAGATGCGATGGCCATCGACCATCGCCGGGCCGACGCCAAGCGCGCCCAATGTCGCGTCATAGAATTTCTTGGCTTTTTCCAAGTCGTTGGTGCCGATCATGATATGCGAAAACATCTGCGGTCCTTCCTCCAATCGCGGCCACGCGCCCGACCCGCTCCGCACATGCGGGAAGACGGCGTCGATGACAATCCTTCGCCGCTCAGAACCTCGCCGCTTCCGCGATCTGCCGAGGCTTGAGCTTCCGCCTGGTGACGCCGGCTTGATCGGCGACGCGGAAACTCCATACTCGCGCCCATGATTTCCCGTCGCTATGGCAATCTCATCCTGCGCAAGGAGTCAGCGCCGGATGTGTCGGTTCACCTCGAGCGCGAAGGCTACGCCCACCTTCCGGCCGTGTTGGACGCAGAGGCCACGGCCGCGCTGCGCGAGGAGATCGCCGACATTTATGACGCCTCGCCGCCCGACCGCGAGCGTGACGTGGGTGGCGAGTGGCGTTACGCCATGTTCAACCGCTCACCCCTGGCGCAAAAAGCGATCGCCAGCCGCGCCATCCTCGATGTCATCGAGCCGCTCCTGGGCGAGGATTGCCATGTCATCGCCAACACCGCTTGGCGCAACCCCGCCGGCCACAAGGGCGGGCGCTGGCACATGGACGCCGGCCCGCACATCCCGCGCCCAGAGGGTGTCCCGTGGCCAGACGCGATCCCCTACCCGGTGTTCGCCATCGGCCTGCATCTCTTCCTGATCGATTGTCCGCTGGAGGCCGGGCCGACGGCGGTGATCCCAGGCTCGCATCGCTCCGGCCGCCTGCCGCCGCGCGACGCCGACGAGCAGGGCATGGATTTGAGCTACCAGGGCCGCGCCCCGGTGATGCTGCCCGCCAAGGCCGGTGACGCCATCGCCTTCGTTTCCGACATCTGGCATCGCGGCACGCCCGCGCAGCCCGAGTTCGGCCGCTTCTTCCTCCAGTGTCACTATGCGCGCCGCGACATCGCTCAGCGGATCTATCCGACCGACGAAGTGAGCCATGCCGCTCCGCAAGCGGCCGCTCGCGCCGAGACCGAACGTGAGCGACGCCTCATCGGCCTGCACCCGATGTTTTTCTACGACGGCTGAGACGTCAGAACTTCAGCGCCCGCGCTTCCTTGACGTGCGGCAGGGCGCGGATGCGGGCGATCAGGGCGTCGTCGGGCGCCTGATCGACACCGACCAGGGCGATGGCGTCGTCGCCCGCAGCCACGCGGCCGAGGTTGAAGGTGGCGATATTCACCCCCGCCTCGCCCAAGAGAGCCCCTAGCGCGCCGATGAATCCGGGTTTGTCGAGGTTGTTCACATAGAGCATGGCCGGGGCGAAGGCGCTCTCCAGCTCCATGCCCTTGACCTCGACGATGCGCGGCGCGCCCGCCACCACCGTGCCGGCGAAGGAGCGGCGACCCATCTCCGTCCGCACGGTGATGCGCATGAGGTTTTCGTAGATCGGCGAGACGTCCTGGCGGGATTCGGAGACGGTCACGCCGCGCTCGCGGGCCACCGCCGGCGCGGAGACCATGTTGATCTCCGCCAGCATCGGCCGCATCACCCCGGCCAGAGCCGCCGCGGCCAGCGGCCGAACGTTGAGAGCCGCGACTTCGCCTTCGAAAGCCACATCGACCCCCTTGAGGCCCACGTCGACCATCTGACCGGCGAAGGCGCCCAGGCGCTCGGCCAGAGCGATATAGGGGCGGAGTTTGGGCGCCTCGTCGGCGGTGACCGATGGACTGTTGAGCGCGTTGCTCACCGCCCCGGTCAGGAGATAGTCGCTCATTTGCTCGGCCACCTGCAGGGCGACGTTTTCCTGCGCCTCGCTGGTCGAGGCCCCAAGATGCGGCGTGGCCACGAAGCCCCGGGCGCCGAACAGGACATTAGCCTTGGCCGGCTCCTCGACGAAGACGTCGAAGGCGGCGCCGCCGATGTGACCGTCGTCCAGACCTTGGCGCAGAGCCTGCTCGTCCACCAGGCCGCCGCGGGCGCAGTTGACGATCAGGACGCCTTTCTTGGTCACCGACAGGGCCTCGGCGGAGAGGATATTGCGCGTCTTGTCGGTCAGCGGTGTGTGCAGGCTGATGATGTCGGCGCGCGCCAGCAATTCTGGCAGCTCGACCTTTTCCACCCCGATCTCCACCGCCCGTTCGGGACTGAGGAACGGATCGTAGGCGATGACCTTCATCTTCAGGCCGTTGGCGCGGTCGGCGACGATCGAGCCGATGTTGCCGGCCCCGATCAGGCCCAGGGTCTTGGCGTAGAGTTCCACGCCCATGAACCGGTTCTTCTCCCACTTGCCGGCCTGGGTGGAGATGTCGGCGGCGGGAAGCTGCCGGGCGAGCGCGAACATCATCGCGATGGCGTGTTCGGCCGTGGTGATCGAGTTGCCGAAAGGCGTGTTCATGACCACGATCCCGGCCGCCGTGGCGGCGGGGATATCGACGTTATCGACGCCGATGCCAGCGCGGCCGATGACCTTCAGCCGGCGGGCGGCGGCGATCACCTCCTTGTCAGCCTTGGTCGCCGAACGCACGGCCAAGCCATCGTAGTCTCCGATCACGGCGATGAGTTCAGCCTTGGAGAGACCGACCTTGACGTCGGCCTCCACGCCGCGCTGGCGGAAGATCTCCACCGCCGCGGGTGAAAGGGAATCGGCGATGAGGACACGGGGACTCATGGGTGTTCCTTAAGGTTGGAGGCGCGTGGCCGCGATCAAACGCGCGCGCCGACTTGCGGAGAATTCAGGCCGGCAGGAGTTCGGCGGCGACCTCGGCGAAGGCCCAGTCGAGCCAGGGCGTGAGCGCTTCCAGATCGTCGCGCTCCACGGTCGCGCCGCACCACACGCGCAGCCCGGGCGGAGCGTCACGGTAGCCGCCAATGTCGAGGGCCACCCCTTCCGTCTCCAACATTTGGGCGAGGCGCTTGGCGAAGGCCGCCTGACCGTCGGCCGGCAAAGCGGTCACCGCCGGATCAGCGACCTTGAGGCACACCGAGGTGTTGGAGCGGCAGGCTGGGTCCTCGGCGAGAAAATCGATCCAGGCGGTCTTGCCGACCCAGGTTTCGATCACCGCGAGGTTGCCGTCGGCGCGAGCCCGCAGTTCGGCGAGGCCGCCGATCGACGCGGCCCAGCGCAGGGCGTCCAGGAAATCCTCCACGCACAACATCGAAGGCGTGTTGATCGTCGCGCCTTCGAAGATCTCGGCGTTGAGTTTGCCGGCCTTGGTCATCCGGAAGAGCTTGGGCATCGGCCACGCCGGCGTGTGGCTCTCCAGGCGGGCCACGGCCCTGGGCGACAGGATCAGCATGCCGTGCGCCGCCTCGCCGCCAAGGGCCTTCTGCCAGGAGAAGGTCACCACATCGAGCTTCGCCCAGTCGAGCACCTGGGCGAAACAGGCGCTGGTGGCGTCGCAGAGGGTCAGGCCCTGGCGGTCGGCGGCGATGAAGCCGCCATTGGGCACGCGCACCCCGGATGTGGTCCCGTTCCAGGTGAACACCAGATCGGCCTCGCCGCGCACGCGGGAAAGGTCCGGCAGGCGGCCGTAGGGCGCCTCCAGCACCTCGGCGTCGAGCTTGAGCTGTTTGACGACATCGGTCACCCAATCCTTGCCGAAGGATTCGAAGGCCAGGACCTGAACCGGCCGAGGTCCGAGCAATGACCACAGGGCCATTTCAACCGCGCCAGTGTCCGATCCGGGAGTAATGCCGATCAGATAGTCATGCGGAACTTCAAGCAGAGCGCGTGTCTGGTCGATGACGGCCTTCAGGCGCGCCTTCCCCGGGCTTGAGCGGTGGGACCGTCCGAGGACGGCCGAGCTGAGATTTTCGGGACGCCAACCGGGGTGCTTGGCGCACGGGCCGGAAGAGAAGTGCGGCCGGGCCGGCCGCATGGCCGGCTTGGCGAGGGTATTCATGACAATGTCTCCCATCCTTGCAGATGAGCAGCGCCCCGTTGGGAGGGCGTGGCCCGCCAGCCAAAAGCCCGCGTTCTCGCGCCGGCGCAAGTGAGATTTCCTGCGCGGTCGCGGAATTTTCCTTAGCGCGGGAGCGGGCGCGCCTTCAGGCGCGGGCGGGCTTGCGCCAGACCCCGATGACAACCACCAGAAACGTCGCCATGCCGGCGAGCGCCAAGAACGGACCAACAATCAATCCCAGATTGCCCTTGCCGGTGGTAGCCAGCAAAATCGCGAGCGATGGAACAAAAACCACCACGCCAGCGGTCGAGAGCGCGAAGTTGAGCCAGCCCAGGCGAGTTGAAGCACGGTCGCCGGCCGCGGCGTAGAATGCGCCCATGAGGGCCAACGTCGCCCAGCCGACGAGGTTCAGGTGGGCGTGAGCCGGGGCGAGGGTGAAGGTTTCCGTCATCCCCATGTGGATGCCCCACATCATCCCGATGAGCGCGCAGCACGCCGCCGCGGTGAAAAAAGCAAGCGCCAGTCTGGTCATTTTGGCCCACCCCCCGAAGCGGCCGGAGTTCAACCCCGATTCGCGTCACCCGCGAGCTTATCACTGAAACGTCGGCGCGGATGCGGGTCAGACCTCAAGCACCACCTTGCCGAAATGGTCGCCCGATTCCAGATAGGCGTGAGCCTGGGCCGCGTCCGCGAGGGGGAACACCCGGTCGATCACGGCTTTGACCTTCCCTTCCCCAATCCACGGCCAGACCACTCGCTCCACTTGGGCCGCCAGGCGCGCCTTCTCGTCGGAGTCGCGCGGTCGCAGGGTCGAGCCGGTGACCACGAGACGCTTCTGCATGATCTTCATGATCGGCAGTTCGACGACGCCGCCGCCCTGAGCGGCGATATGAACGAGCCGGCCGCCGGTCCGCAGGGATTCCAGATTCTTCGCGAAGTAGGCGCCAGCGACCATGTCGAGGATCACATCGACACCGCCCGCGGCCTTCGCCACCGCCTCGAAATCCTCCACGCTCGCATCCACGGCGATGTCCGCTCCAATGGCTTTGGCCTGGGCCGCTTTCGCGGCGCCCCGAGCGGTGGCGATGACCCTCGCGCCGGCGGCCTTGGCCATCTGGATGGCCGTCACGCCGATCCCCGACGTGCCGCCATGGATCATCGCCGTTTCGCCGGCCTTGAGCGCTCCGTGTTCAAAGAGATTGGCCCAGACCGTAAACACCGTCTCCGGCAAAGCGGCGGCCTCGAGGAGAGACAGGCCCGACGGAATCGGCAAAGCGTGACGCGCATCGCAAACGGCGAACTGCGCATAGCCACCGCCGCCGAGCAGGGCGCAGACCCTGTCGCCCGCGCGCCAGCGCCCGGCGCCAACGACCACTTCGCCAGCCACTTCGAGGCCCAGGGTGGAGGGCGCGCCGGGCGGCGGCGGATAGAAGCCGAGACGTTGGAGGATATCGGGCCGGTTGATTCCGGCGGCCTCCACGCGAATGAGAATCTGGGCCTCCCCCGGCGTGGGGCGCTCAACCTCGACCGGATGCAGCGCCTCCGCCGGCCCCTTACCGCCTGTGACGGCGATGGCGTTCATCATCGGCTTTGTCATCGGATCGAAGGTCCCTCGCCTTGCGCGTTCGCCCGCGCGGCCTCAGATAACCGTCCGCCCATGGCAAAGGCAAAGGAGCCCTCCATGACCGACGAACCGGCCGAAGCCCGTCGCCAGCGCGGCCAGGCGCTCGTGGACCTAGCCAGGGAAGACCTGGAACTCTGCGGCGTCGAGGAACTGAATGAGCGCATCGAGGCGTTGAACGCGGAGATCTCCCGGGCGCGGGCGCAGATCGTCCGCAAGGAGGCCACTCGCGCCGCCGCCGACGCCTTTTTCATCCGCAAGGACTAGGTAGACCGGCTTGGCGAAGTTCGATCTCACCACGGCGGGCGGGCGCCTGCGCACGACCGTGGACCATCTGTGGAACGACCACGCCTATCTGCGGCTCGGCTTTTCCAACGCCCACTGGATCAGCGACGAGTTGGTGCGCACCAACCAGCCGTGGCCATTCCAACTCAAGGGCTGGAGAAACCAGGGGATCAGGACGGTGATCAATCTGCGCGGCGGCTTCGACGCCAGTTTCCACGCCCTGGAACGGGCCGCCTGCGCGGCACTCGGCCTGACGCTGGTCGATTTCACCATCGCCTCGCGCGATGTGCCCAGCCGCGAGCAGGTGCTGGGGGCGCGGCGGCTCTACGAAACGATCGAGTACCCGGCTCTCA
>DATCEL010000075.1:0-2043 GCA_036510115.1 Caulobacteraceae bacterium | reverse complement strand
CGCAGCTTCGGCATGCCCGCCGAAGTGGTCGATGGATCGGACTTTTTCGCCGTTCACCAGGCCATGGGCCGGGCCCTCGAGCGGGGCCGGTCGGGCGAGGGGCCCTACGCCCTGGAGATCACCTGCTCGCGCTTTCTCGGCCACTTCGTGGGCGATCCACAGCAGTATCGCCTCCCTGAGGAACTGGCCCAGGCCCGAGCCAACGATCCCCTGCCACGATTCCGCAAGGGGGTCATCGAGGCTGGCCTTCTGGAGGGCGGCGATCTGGACGCCATCGAAACCGAAGTGCTCGCCGAAGTCGAGGCGGCGGTGGCCGAGGCCATTGCCGCGCCGCGGCCCGATCTCTCGACCCTCGAAACCGACGTCTACGTCAGGTACTAAGATGCCGAAGAAGTCCTATCGTCAGGCGATCAACGAAGCCTTGCGCGGCGAGATGCGGCGCGATCCCAGCGTCATCATCATCGGCGAGGACGTGGCCGGCGGCCAGGGGGCCTCGGGCGAGACCGGGGCCGTGGGCGGAGTCTTCGGCGTCACCGGCGGCCTCTACAAGGAGTTCGGCCCCGAGCGGGTGCTCGACACGCCGATCAGCGAGAGCGCCATCATCGGCGCCGCTTCCGGCGCGGCGGTCACCGGCATGCGGCCGGTGGCCGAGATCATGTTCGTCGATTTCGTCGGCGTCTGTTTCGATCAGATATACAACCAGGCCGCCAAGTTCCGCTACATGTTCGGCGGCAAGGCCAAGACCCCGATGGTCATCCGCACCATGATCGGGGCGGGGTTCCGCGCCGGCGCCCAGCACAGCCAGACCCTGCATCCCCTGTTCACCATGGTGCCGGGCTTGAAGGTGGTGATGCCGTCCAACGCCTACGACGCCAAGGGCCTGCTGATTAGCGCCATCCGCGACGACGATCCGGTGATCTTCATGGAATCCAAGGTGCTCTACGACACCGAGGGCGAGGTTCCCGACGAGGCCTACCGCATCGCCTTCGGCGAGGCCAACATCGCCCGCGAGGGCAAGGACCTGACCTTCGTCGCCTTCGGACCCATGGTGCCTCGGGCCTTGGCGGTGGCCGAGACCCTGGCCAAGGACGGCGTCTCGGTGGAGGTGATCGATCCGCGCACGACCTCGCCGCTCGACGAGGACGCCATCCTCGAGAGCGTCGAGAAGACCGGCCGCCTGGTGGTCATCGACGAGAGCCCGCCGCGCTGTTCGCTGGCCACCGACGTCGCCGGCATGGTCGCCTCGAAAGGCTTCCGGTCGCTGAAGGCGCCCATCGGCCAGGTCACCTGCCCGCACACGCCGGTCCCCTTCGCGCCCAACCTCGAGGACGAATTCATGCCCAACCCCCGCCGCATCGAGGAAGCCGCCCGCGCCGCCCTTGCCTACGCCTGACCCACCCGAAACGTCCGCCAAGGAGGGCGCCATGACCTCGAGTCTCGCCGAACGCCTGCACCAGACTCGTCTGGGGCTCGGCCGACGGATCGTGGAGCATATCCGCCACGGAACCAGCGACCTGGCCGAGGGGCCGATGCGCAACGACGTCAGCGTCTACACCGACCCGGCGCGCCACGCCGCCGAGCGGCAAAAGCTCTTCCGCGAGACGCCGGTGGTGGCGTGCTTCAGCTGCGACATCAGGGAGGCCGGCCGGTTTCGCACCTTCGACGAGACTGGCGTTCCCATCGTCGTGGTTCGCGGTCGCGACGGCGCGGTCCACGCCTTTCTGAACGTCTGCCTGCATCGCGGGGCGCGGCTGGTGCGCGAGAGCGAGGGGCGCGCCAACCTCTTCACCTGCTGGTTCCACGGTTGGTCATACGCAACCGACGGCAAGCTCGCGGCTGCCACTGAGGCGGAGCGCTTTTGCGACGCCGATGGCCGAAGCGCGCTGCCCGAGCGCGACCATCTGATCGCCGTCCCCGTCGCCGAACGCAATGGCCTGATCTTCGTCCAGGCCACGCCCGGATCGGCAATGGACATCGACGCCCACCTGGGCGACTTCGGACCGCAGCTCGAACTGCTGGAACTGGAAAAGGCCGAGCGGGTGA
>DATCEL010000074.1:0-2048 GCA_036510115.1 Caulobacteraceae bacterium | reverse complement strand
GACGCGCCGATCGACCAGGCGGTCGAAGGGATCATCAATGGCATTTTCTTCAATCAGGGCCATGTCTGCTGCGCCGGTTCCCGCTTGCTCGTGCACGAGCCGGTGGCCGATAAGGTGATCGCCAAATTGAAGCAGCGGCTGAAGGTGCTGCGGGTCGGAGACCCGATGGACAAGAACACCGATGTCGGGGCGATCAATTCGGCCGCGCAACTGGCGCGGATTCGGGAGATGGTGGACAGCGGCGTGAAGGAAGGCGCCGAGCTGTACCAGGCGCCCGGACGCCTGCCGACCAAGGGCTATTATTTCAAGCCGACCCTCTTCACCAACGTCACCCAAAGCCACCGCATCGCCCGCGAGGAGATTTTCGGCCCGGTCCTCAGCATCCTGACCTTCCGGACGATCGACGAGGCGGTGGAAAAAGCGAACAACACCGCCTACGGCCTCAGCGCCGGGGTGTGGACGGACAAAGGTTCGCGCATCCTGAAGCTGTCGACGGAGCTCAAGGCCGGCGTCATCTGGGCCAACACCTTCAATAAATTCGATCCCACGTCGCCCTTTGGCGGGTACAAGGAGTCCGGCTTCGGCCGCGAGGGCGGCCGCCAGGGTCTTCTCGACTACGCGAAGCTGGTCTGAACCTCCCCGCCCCATGAGCAGACTTCCCATCACCAAGACCCCCAAGGTTTACGTCGGCGGCGCCTTCATCCGCTCCGAGAGCGGCCGGACTTTCCCCTTGGCAGACGCAAGCGGCGGCTTCTTCGGCAATATTCCGCAGTGTACGCGCAAGGACCTCCGCAATGCGGTCGAGGCCGGGGCCAAGGCGGGTCCGGGCTGGGCCAAGCGCACCGCGTACAACCGCGGGCAAATCCTCTATCGCCTGGGCGAAATGCTCGAGGCCCGGGCGACCGAGCTGGCCGATGCCCTCGCCTTGGGCGGGGCCTCGGCCGCCGCGGCTGCGAAGGAAGTGACCGCGACGGTCGACCGGCTGATCTACTACGCCGGCTGGACCGACAAGTATGAGCAGGTCCTCGGCAATGTGAATCCGGTGGCGGCGCCTTATTTCAATTTCACGGTGACCGAGCCGATGGGCATCGTGGGCGTGATCGCCCCGGACGTCGCGCCGCTGCTCGGGCTCATATCCCTGATCGCGCCGGCGATCACCAGCGGCAATACTGTGGTGGCCCTCGCGTCGGAGTCCCAGCCCTATCCCGCCGTCCTCCTGGGCGAAATGCTCGCGACGAGCGACCTGCCCGGCGGCGTCGTCAATCTGCTCACCGGGTTTCGCCGGGAGCTCATCCCGACGTTCGCCACCCACACGCACCTGCGCGCGATCAGCGCGGCCGTGGGCGCCGCCGACCGCAAGGCCCTCGCCCTGGGCGCGGCCGAGAGCGTGAAGCGGACCCATTTCATCAAGGCGGAGGAGAATCCCGACTGGTTCGCCGCCGAGGCGCAGAGCCTGTACGCGATCCGGGATTTCCTGGAATTCAAGACGACCTGGCACCCGATCGGGGCCTAAGCGGTGGACTCGACTCCCGCTCCCGCCCTCATCATCGCCCGCAAGCGGGACGGGCTGAGGCTGAGCGGGGAGGAGATCGGCTCCTTCGTGCGCGGGGCCTGCGACGGCTCCTGGCCGGATTACCAACTGGCCGCGCTCTTGATGGCGATCACCCTCCGCGGCATGAGCCCGGAGGAAACCGCCGAGTTCACCGCGGCGGTCATGCGCTCCGGCATCGTGGCCGACCTATCCGCGGTGCGGCTTCCGAAGATCGACAAACATTCCACCGGCGGGGTGGGGGATAAGATTTCGCTCGTCCTGGCCCCGATGGTGGCCTGCTGCGGGGCGGCGGTGCCGATGATCAGCGGCCGGGGGCTGGGCCACACCGGCGGCACGCTGGATAAGCTGGAATCCATCCGCGGTTTTCGGGTGGGCCTCACCCTCGCCGAATACCGGGCGCAGGTGGAGCGCATCGGCGTCGCCATCATCGGCCAGACGGCCGAATTGGCGCCCGCGGACAAGAAACTCTACGCCCTGCGCGACCTGACCGCGACGG
>DATCEL010000073.1:0-3353 GCA_036510115.1 Caulobacteraceae bacterium | reverse complement strand
CCTTTTGGATGTCCATTGCGATCGTTCCTTCCTCGTGAATGCTGCGCCCATTTGAGAGGGTCTTCTGCTTGTTGCGATCCGTTTGGATCGGGGCCTATCTGGGTGAAGTTGCCTCCGCTCGACGGTAGTGCTCGATGGTCCGTCCGATGCCAGACTCGAGCGAGGTGCTCGGCAGGTCGGGCAGGATCTCGCGCATGCGATCGGCCCCAATGATGGCGCAGAACGGTACCGGCACGCCCGAGATGCTTAGGTCGGCCTCTGGATAATGGCGGCGGATGGCGGCGACCGCGTCGTCCACCGTCCCCAGGCCGCCCACCGCGTTGAACACATAAGCGCCTTCGACCTCGACCAGGAGCGCCTGTTCGAGGGCTGCCACCACATCGTCCACGAAGACGAAATCGGTGGCGCCGCTGAACCCGATTGTGAAGGCCTCGCCGAGCACGGCGGCGCGGCACGCCAAACTGATTCCGCCCGTGAGTCCCGTCTCGCGGCCCGGGCCGTAAACCACAGCCGGGCGGAACCCGATGCTGCTCAGGCCGTCGTACTCCCAATAGGTGCGGGCGCATCCCTCGCAGGCCAGCTTGAAAGCCCCGTAGTGAGTGGAAGGCAGCGGGAGCTCGCCACTGTCGCGCCCGAAGACGCTAACCGAACTGGTGTAGATGACCTTGCGCAGCTGCAGCCGCTTGGCGGCTTCGAAGATGTTGAGGGTTCCGATCAGATTGACCTGCGCGCCCCGGATGGGGTTGTCCTGGCAGGCAGGCGTTAGCAGGCCTGCAAGGTGGATGACCCCGGCGCAACCTTCCATCGCCTGGTCGACATCATCGGCCCGCGACACATCGCCGACCCGCCAGTCGAGCTCGTCCGCCGCCTCGCCGACGATGCTGCGGGCGAGGGTCCGCGAGTCCGTCGCGTCCAGGACCCGGACCGCCTTGCCGCGCCGCAGTAGCCGCCTGATGGTCCACGCACCCAGAAAGCCGCCGCCACCTGTGACGAGGACCGTCATCGTCGCAACACCCGCCGCGCCTCACTCGGTGACCCATGCAGCGTCGACACGATGGCCATGAAGCCGGAGGAGAGCATAAAGCGGTCGCCACTCACCGCGAACAGACGAACGCCAAGCTCTTTCCAACCCTCGACCTGTCGACGCAGGTCCTCGGGATCGCTGTCGAAGGTCGAGGCCATGACGTCGAGACCGCGAGCCCGCGCCATCCGCACCATCTCTTCCTGCTTGCGGCGAACCTCGGGATGCTTCCAGTTACCCTCGTGGCCCATGGCCTGACTCAGGTCGAAGGGCCCCATAGCCACCATGGTCAGGCCTGGAACGGCGATGATCTCGTCGAAATTGCGCAGCCCTTCGGCCGTTTCGACCAGCACTGCCACAACCAGGTTCTCGGCCGTCCAGGCCACATATTCCCGCCAGTCGCCGACGCCATGGGATGTGGCGCGGACGCATGGACAGGCGCCACGGCGGCCAACCGGCGCGAAGCGGGCCGCCTCGACGATCCGGGCCACAGTGTCGGCGTTCTCCACATTGGGCACCATCACGCCGGAGGCGCCTGCATCCAGCACCTTGAAGATATTGGTGCGCGTGGCGTCAGGCACCCGCACGATGCTGGCGGCTCCGCCGCCCTCGACGGCTCGCACCATCGCGGTCGCGGACTCGATGCCGAAGGAGCCGTGCTCCATGTCGACGATCACGAAATCGAGGCCGCTGCGGGCCGACAGCTCGCAGATCTCCGGCGAGTTGATCTGACTCCACGTGCCAAAAGCGACGCCGCGCTGTTCGAGCGCTGTCTTGATGCGGTTGGGTGGCAGCATGCTGGTTCTCTTCCGGGCTTGGCGTGCCGTTCAAGTCGCGCCCAATAACTGAAGGTTTTTAGCGGTCTCCACTCTGTCGAATGTGGTTCGCCGATTTGGTGCGCGCGGGGCGCGGCAGCATCAGGGCGCAGATCAGCCGTACAGGTCCGTAAAGTTCCTCCAGTTGGCCGTCGAACGGCTCTGTTGACTCTCGTTTGGGCGCGCGCGGGTCATCCACGCTCAAGTCGTCCGTCGGGGTCGAGCGTGAAGCTGCGACCCCAGATTAGATGTGTCTCCATCAGACGTCTGGCCTCGTCGCCGCGGCCCTCGTTGACGGCCTCCATGATCCCGCGATGCTGCGCGGCGTTCACCGCAAGGCGCTCCGGATGGCTTCGATGCAGCCGGCGCGAGAGCCTGAACATCTTGTCTCGCATTTGCCGCAGAGCGCGCACCATCTCGGCGTTACCGTAAAATTCCGCCATCACAGTGTGGAACTCGAGGTCGAGATTGTGATAGCGGTCGGTGTCGTGTCGCTCCGCGGTATCTTCCTGCTCGATGATGATGGCCTCGAGCTCTCGGGATTGAGCCGCTGACAGCCGGCCGGCAAGCGACTTTACGATGTGGAACTCAACCACCATCCGCATCTCGTAGAAATCGATGATTTCCCCGGCTGTCAAATCCGGAAGGCGCAGACCGCTGTTGGGGGCCACCGAAATCAGCCCCTCCACGCGCAGGCGTTCCAGCGCGGAGCGGACCGAACCGAGGCCAAGTCCGAGCCGGGCCGCCAGGGCCCGCTCCGACAGCATGTGATCAGCGCCCTCGGTCCGGACGAGGAAATCCCGGATCGTCGCGTAGGCCTCGTCCTTGAGCAGCACCCGTTCGCCGTTTGGCGGGCAGATGTCGCTGATAGTTTCGGTCTTTAGCGAAGCGTTTCGCATCGACGTGAATCCTACCCTTGATCGACGCGGACGCCCGCGTTCGGTCTGCCGTTCTTCTCCTGGAACAGCCGCTTGGACATACTGAACTGTCACTGCCATGTCAATTGTTTTGGCTGCCGAGTATGGACGGTCGGCAAATTTGACTTGCGAGATTGTAACTAGAGTTTCAAAGTCTTGCTCTAATGGCTGGAGCCTAGGTTCAATGGCCTCGGTCTGAGCCTTGTGTTCTTCGTTCGTTCGTGCAATCCATCTTGAACTGGAACGAGGGTTTCATTTTGGAAACGGCTCTTGCTGGCAATCAGGGGATCGAGCGCGCCGCAGGAGTTCTTCGGGCGATCGGCGATGCCGCGCCCGAAAGCGCGCGGCTGACCGACATCGCGGATCGGATGCAGCTGCCGAAAGGCACGGTTCACCGCCTGCTCTCGGGGCTATCCGATGCCGGCCTCATTGAACCCGACGAGGGCGGCGGCTTTTTCCTGGGCTTCGAACTGTGGGTGCTTGCCTCCAAAGCGGCGAGCCGCTTCGGGTTAGCCGAGACGGCGAGGCCTTCGCTGGACAGACTCGCAGAGAAGACGGCGGATACGGTCTTTTTGCAGTGCCGCTCCGGCTTCGAGGCGG
>DATCEL010000072.1:0-2763 GCA_036510115.1 Caulobacteraceae bacterium | reverse complement strand
CGACGCGCTCGCCGCACGCGCGGATACGGCGACCCGCGCTTCATTCGAAACGTGCGGCTCCCGAAGGCCGCGGAGCGCGCTCCTTATTTGTCTTCCCACCAGAAGACGGTGATGGCGAGGCAGTGGAAAGCCTCGTCGGAGGACTGGGTCACGATCGTGTCGACGACCTGACACTGTTGGTGCTCGCGGATCCAGGCGGTCACCTTCTCACCGAGGTTCTCGCGCTCCTGCGCCATCGTCGCCGAGAAGACCTTTACGCCGTTGAAACGCGTCGTCGTGTGGTTCTGATGTTGTGCCATCGGTCCTTTAGTCCCTTCGAGGGCTTTTCGTATAGCAGCGTTTCAATACGTACGGCAATGGGCGAAATATTTACTTGGTGTCGGTGGGCTCCGAGGCGGGCTCGGAAGCGCTGGTCAGGGCCGGGCGCTCCGGTACCGGCCCGAGGCCCATCTTGGCTTTCAGCTCGGCCAGCGCCATGTCGGACCCGGTGCCGCCCTCCAGCTTCTTGAATTTCTGCTGCAGGGTATCGCCGGCCAGCTCGCCGCCCAGCTCCGTCGAAGCCTCGGATTCGGCCTCGATCTGGTCGACCTTTTGATTCATCCGCTCGAATGTGTCGAACGCGCTGTTGTCGGAAAGGCCGCGCATGGTGTCCTGAATCGCCTTCTGCGCCTCGGCCCTCTTCTGGCGTGCGATCAGGATGTTCTTCTTCCGCTTGGCCTCTTCGATCTTGTCATTCAGCGTACGCAGTTGATCCTTTAGTTTTTCAACCGCGTCTTTCTGCAGTTGCCACTGCTTGCCGAACTCGTCCTGCATCTTGTCGTGCTCGGCCTTGCGCGACAGGCCTTCCTTGGCCAGGCCGTCGTCGCCTGCGCGCACCGCCAACATCGCCTTGCGCTCCCATTCCTTCGACAGATCGATCTGCTCGTCCCACTGTTTCTTGAGACGCTTCTCATCGGCGATCGAGGTGGCCACCTGCTTCTTGGCCTCGACCAACTGGTTCTGCATCTCGACGACGATCTGGTTCAGCATCTTCTGCGGGTCTTCCGCCTTGCTGATCAGATCGTTGAGGTTGGACTTGATGAGCGTTCCCAGCCTGGAGAAGATTCCCATGGTGATTTCCTAGACGTGGGCGCTGGCGCCGTCGGGGCGACCGCCCAGGAAGCGCGCGAGGTTGGGTTGGTGTTTGGCGGCCGCCATCGACATGTCGTCGATCACCGCCTGGAATTCGGACAGATCGAGGTTCTCGAGGTCGAGCGCGTGCACGATCACCACCGCGTCCCCCTCGAGCCCGAAGGCGCCATGGACCATCTCGTTGGTGTTCAGCGTCAAGAGCGCCCGGTACAGCTCCTCGCGCCCCTTGGCCGGCAAATCGGCCATCTTGAGGCGGAAGGCCACCACCTGGCCGGCGATCGACACCGCCAGTCTGGGCCCGCCCAGCTGCAGCAGCCAGATGCCCGGCTTGACCGTTTCGTAGGTCACCCCCATCCGCATCAAGTATGACTCCACGTCCTCGGCGGTCTTCATGACCCGCCGCTCTGGATCGACCGCTTCATGTAACGCCTCATGCAACGCCTCATGCGCAACGCCTCATGATCGAAGGTTAGTCGATCCCTTTCTCATCGACAAATCGCCGGGGCCATTCGACAATCCACCCCTGTTATGGTACCGGAAACGCGCCGGATGCTCGATCCCAGCAAGCTCCCCCGCCACCTGGCGATCATCATGGACGGCAACGGCCGTTGGGCGCAGGAGCATGGTCTGCCGCGCGTGGAAGGGCATCGCCAAGGCGCCAAGGCGGTTCGGGAGATCGTCCGCGCCGGCCGCGAGGCGGGTCTCCGCGCGCTGACGCTGTACGCTTTTTCGGCGCAGAACTGGCAGCGGCCGTCGGAAGAGGTGGCCACACTCATGCAGCTCCTCCGCGACTACGTGGTCGAAGAGCGCAGCGAAATCATGGATAACGACATCCGCCTGATCGCGATCGGCGAGGTCGAGCGACTGCCGGCCTACGCCAAGGATCCGCTCGATCAGCTGATGGCCGACTCGGCGGGCAACCGCGGAATGACGTTGTGCCTGGCGCTGTCGTACGGCGGGCGCGAGTCGATCGTCGCCGCGGCGCGCGCGCTGGCTGAGGCGACCGCCCGCGGCGAGCTGGATCCCGCTCAGATCGACGAGCAGAAGTTCGGAGCGTCGCTGCAGACGGGCGGCTTGCCGCAGCTCGATCTGTTGGTGCGCACCTCCGGCGAGGAGCGCCTGTCGAACTTCTTGCTCTGGGAAGCGGCCTACGCCGAGCTCTATTTCACCGAGACCTATTGGCCGGCGTTCGGCAAGGCTGAGCTCTATCAGGCGTTGGAGTCGTTCCGGGGCCGCGAGCGGCGTTTCGGCCGCACGCGCGAGCAGATGCGCAGCGCCGGCTAACGGCCCATGTCCAACCTCGCGCTGCGCGCGCTCTCGGCGGTGGTGCTGCTGCCGCTGCTGGGCGCGCTGGTACTCTGGCAGCAGCCGCTCGGGTTCGGGGCGCTGGTGGTGCTGGTCTCGGCACTGGCGCTCATCGAATACGCGGCCATCACGCTGCCGACCGCCTCGCGGCGCTTTCGGGCCGCGGTGGTGGTCTTGGGCGCTGGGTTGACGGCGGCGCTTTATCTGTGGCCGGGCGCGGCGCTGGTCTGGCTGTTGGTGGCGTTCATCGGGGCGGCCACGCTGAGCCTGGTCGATCCGGGCGAGATTGCCGCCGCCGGCGCGCGCCTTGGGCTCTCGACGTTCGGC
>DATCEL010000071.1:0-5358 GCA_036510115.1 Caulobacteraceae bacterium | reverse complement strand
GCCTCAAGCGTGACCGCACCGTACCGGTCGAGGACATCAGTTTCGCCGACGGCGTCATGCTCTTCCTGGGTGTTCCGGTGGTTTCCGGCGGCGCCGAGGAAAGCTTTCTCGACAAGGCCGGCGCCGTGGTCATCGCCGGAGCGCCCGCCGCGACCGCTCAGGCCTGAGTTCCAGCCAGCCGCGCCTCGCATCGAGCCTGAGGCGAAAGCGCGACCAGATCACTTCACCGATCGAGCCTGACAGTTCCGTCGGCGCGGGCGACATCAAACCCGCGGGAACCTGTTCGAACAGCATCCCGCCCAGCGAGAGAGCCCGCAGCCGCGCCGGCGGCCAGTCCGGCTCCGCCCCGGCTGGCGGCTCCCGGGTGAGCCTGGCGTCGGCCAGCTTCACGCCTGCGGAGGCTGTGTCGACCGCGAACCAACCCCGTCGGCTGGTCACCCCGTCCGAGACGGCCGCGGGAACAGCGTAGGCGCCGTCCACGACGCGGAGCGGCAGGCGGATCGGCCAAGGCTTCCGCGCGCCCTCGGTCAGCCGGACGCGGCAGGGCACTGGGTCGATTTCGACGACTTGACCGGCCAGGGCGTCGGCGCCGATGACCCCCGCCAGGCCGGCGACAAAAGGCCTCGCCCTCGCGTCGAGATTCACGACGCTCATTTCCAGACCGGCGAGGCGTTGGCTGGCGAAGCGAAGATCCGCCCGAGCCGTTGGCGTGACGATGCCGAAGCTTTCGGCGATGGTTACGTGCAGCGCGCTCTTGGGCGTGGAAGGGTCGATCAGAAAATCGCCGGCGATGTCGCCGAAAGCGGCCGGGACGATAACCGCGCCTCGCTCCAGTCGGCACGGGGTTTCACCGCCCCGGGCGCCGGCGGCCGTCAGCACAAGGATCGTCACGAGGAGGGCGGCGCGCATCGCTTCGCCCACGATAGGCAAAGTCGCCGCCTCGGGCCATAAGGCTCGGCCCGTCGAAACGAGAGGCGGGGTCTATTCAAAGCGGGGACCGATGTCAGGTTGGATGCTGGGCGTGATCGGCGGGTCGGGCCTCTATGATCTCGAGGGCCTAGAGGATCGCCGCTGGGAGGCGATCGACAGTCCTTTCGGCGCACCCTCCGACGCCATCCTCACCGGCCGTCTGGGCCAGGTTCGCCTCGCCTTTCTGCCTCGCCATGGTCGCGGCCACGTCCTGCCGCCCACCTCGGTGAACGCCCGCGCCAACATCGACGCCTTGAAACGGGCCGGCTGCACCGACATCCTCTCGCTTTCGGCCGTCGGCTCCCTGCGCGAAGACCTCGATCCTGGCGTCTTTGTCGTCGTCGATCAGTTCATCGACCGCACCTTCGCCCGCGAGAAGAGTTTCTTCGGCCCGGGATTGGCCGCTCATGTCTCGATGGCCGAGCCGGTCTGTCCGCGCCTCTCGGGCCTGGCCGCTCACGCGGCGCGCGCGGCCGGGGCGCGAGTCATCGAAGGCGGATGCTATCTGGCCATGGAGGGCCCACAGTTCTCCACCAAGGCGGAGAGTGCGCTCTATCGATCGTGGGGGTGCGCGGTCATCGGCATGACCGGCATGCCCGAAGCCAAGCTCGCTCGCGAAGCGGAATTGCCCTACGCCAGCCTGGCCATGGTCACCGACTACGACTGCTGGCGCGACAGCCACGTGGAGGTCAGTCACATCGTCGAGGTGATGAACGCCAACGCCAACACGGCGCGCGCCCTCGTCCGCGGCCTCGCTCGGGCGCTCCCCGCCGAACGCGCGGCCTCGCCCATCGACACGGCCTTGGATGGCGCCCTGATCACCGCCCCCGAGGCGCGCGATCCGGCCATGGCCCGCAAGCTTTCCGCCATCGCCGGCCGGGTTCTCGGAGGGGTGAATTGATGGATCTCGCCGGCGCCATTCGCACCATCCCGGACTATCCCAAACCCGGGATCCTGTTCCGCGACATCACCACCCTGCTGGCCGACGCTCGCGCTTTTCGTCACGCCGTCGATGAACTGGCCGGGCCGCTGGCCGACGCCAAAATCGACAAGGTCGCGGCCATAGAGGCGCGCGGCTTCATCCTCGGCGGCGCCATCGCCCACCAACTCGGGGCCGGCTTCGTCCCCCTGCGCAAGAAGGGCAAGCTGCCGCACCACACCCGAAGCGTCGAATACGCGCTCGAATACGGGACCGACGCCATGGAGATGCACATGGATGCGATCCTGGCCGGCGAGCGTGTCTATCTGGTCGACGATCTCATCGCCACCGGCGGCACGGCTCTGGCCGCCATCCAGCTCCTCAACGAGGCGGGCGCGGACATCCACGCCTTCGGCGCCGTCGTCGACCTGCCCGAACTGGGCGGGGCCGATCGCCTGCGCGCCGCCGGCGTGAGCATCCACGCCCTCGTCGCCTTCTCTGGGCATTGATCTTTCGGCGCCCTTTCGGCGGCCCCGATACACCGCCATCTTAGGCGGGCGATGACTCACGTTCTCTCATGGCGCCTGTTTCGGCGCATGCAGCACACCTTGTTGGTCGTGGCCACGCTCACCTATCTGTTCATCGTCCTCAGGGCCTGGAGCGTGCCCCAGGCCAGCGAGAGTCTGAAACTGCTCCGCACCACGGTGTTTCCCGCCGCCTTCCTCGTCCTGGCCGTGGCCGCCGTCCTGGGCGTGCCGGCGTTCGGCCGGATGCTCACCCGCCATCTGTGGACCAGCTACCGCACCGGGTTCGGCCAGAGCGTGATCTCGGTTCTGGCCGGGGTGGGCGTGCTGATCGTCCTGGCCGGATTCATCCTCTGGCAGATCCGCGGCGTCGCCCACGGCGGTCGCTATCCGGCCGGCGCCTTCTCCGGCTACGCGGCCGGCATCGGGCTTTTGATCGGCCAGGCCATCCTCCTGCGCCGGATCGAAGCCGATCCTGAACTGGGACGGCTGATCAAGGAGGCGTAGAACCGCCTCTCTTTGGAACGAGATGGCTCCTGGCTCACACCCCGCCGGCGAAAAGATCGGGCTTCCCGATTGGCGCGCCGTGAGCGCGCAAAATCCCATAGGCCGTCGAGACGTGGAAATAGAGGTTGGTGGCGGCGAACACGGTCAGCCATTGGCCGCAGGGCAGGGTCAGGGTCATCTCTGTGCCGAGCGTGTGGGTGAGCGGAACTTCGTCGCGGCCCGCGAACTGCGCGGCAGTCAGGCTCGCGAGATAGGTCTTGGCGCCGGCGATCTCGCTCTGGAAATCGGCGAGGCTGAGATCCGCGCCGATCTCCGCCGGGATCGGCAGGTCCGCCGCGCGCGCCGGCCACTGCCGGGCGAAGTTGCACACCACCCTGATCTGGAAGGCGAGCGGCTGCATGTCGTCGACGAGCCGCCAGGCGAGCATCTCGGCTTCGCTGACGCCGGTCGCGGCGGCATGGGCCGCGCCCTTCTCCAGAATATGGGCGGTGGTGGTCAGCAACCGGTCGAAGAGACCGACGAATGTGAACAGATTGACGGGCATGTCGGTACTTTCCTGTTTGGTTGCGGACTAGACGGTTTTGGCGCCTGACATCTCGCCCGCGGAGGGTTCTGGCGCGCCCGTCCCCAGTCTCGCCTCGGCGGCGGCGATCATCGCCTGGAAGCGCGGGTTGCTGGCGATGACCCGAAGGTCCGGATCGATCTTGATGTGGTTGAGCCACATCAGGGTCGTGGTCGCCAGCACCGGACCCATGAGGTCGATCGCCGCCTCGGCATCCTCGGCATGGACGCACATCGCGCAGGCGAAGTTGTAGCGCATGTTGAGATTGTCCGGATCGATCATCAGCGCCCGTTCGATCCACGCCTTGGCCCGCTCGGTCTCGCCCAGGACCGCCAGGGCGACAGCGGCGAAACCCATCGCCGAGCCGTTGCTTTGATCCTGCGCCACCGCCGCCTCGGCTCGGGCGAGGGTCATCTTAGCCGCCCGGGCCATGCCGTCCTTGTCGTCGATCGCCGAATAGCACGACTGCAGCGTGCCGGCGGCGAGATAGTCGCCCTCCGACAGGGACGCCGCCTTGTCGTAGAAGCGGATGGCGTCCTCGAACCGGTGCTGCCGGAAATTCACATAGCCGGCGCTCAGATTGACCTCGAAGGATTCCGGATCGAGACCGAGCGCGACATCCACCTCGGCGCGCGCCGCCTCGTCCAGACCCTGTTCCCGCAGGTGCCGGGCCTTCACCGTGTGGGGTTCGGCCAATTCGGGATCGAGTTCGAGGGCCCGTTCGGCCGCCGCCAGGCCATCGTCGCCTTCGCGGCCGTATCGAAAGCGAAGCGACGTCTGGGCCAGGGCCATCAGGCTCCAGGCGCGGGCATAGTCGGGGTCGATCTGCGTCGCCCGGCGGGTGAGGCGGATGATCGCCTCCTCGCGCCGCTCGTCGCCCTGGTTGCCGGTGACGTACTGCTGGCGCGCCATCAGATAAAGATTGTAGGCGTCCGGATTGCCGGTGCCGCGCTTCTCGATCGCCTTCTTTTCTTCCGGCGCGAGGCGCAGCTTCACCGCCCCGACGATGGCTTCGGAAATCTCGTCCTGCAGGGCGAAGATGTCGGTGAGATCCCGGTCCCAGCGTTCGGCCCAGACGTGATCGCCCCCCGCGCCATCGATCAGCTGGGCGGTGATGCGCACACGAGGTCCGGCCTTGCGCACGCTGCCTTCCAGCACGTGGCCGACGTTCAGCTGACGGGCGACCTGCGGCACGTCCACGGCCTTGCCCTTGAAGGTGAAGGCGGTGTTGCGCGCGACCACCGAGAGCGCGGAGACCTTGGAAAGGTCGGTGATGATGTCTTCGCTGATGCCGTCGCTGAAGTACTCCTGGTCGACATCACCGCTCATGTTGGCGAACGGCAGGACGCAGATGGCGTGGGGGCGGGCGGTCGGGCGCGAGGTCTGCGCGCCCTTGCCGGACCGCGAGGTCAGGTCGGCGACGCTGGCGACGACCTTGAGCCAGCCGGGCGCATCGGGCGTCCCGGTCCAGCCGGCCAGATCGGCGCACTGGATCTGGTCGAAGGGCATGGGGAGGGCCGATCCGTCGAGGCTCAGCTGCACCAGCTTGCGGTCGGCGCGCGCCTTGTCCGCCTCGGACCTTACCCACTGCGACTTCACGGCGTCGGCCGACCAGACCACGACAACGGCCTTGGCGGCCTTGAGCCGTTCCTCGATCACCTCGGAGTAGACCCGGTGGGCGGGCAGCTCGTCGTCCCGCCACACACCGTATCCGAGCCCCCGCAGAGCCTCGGCGATCCGCCCCGCCTGGACCTCCGTCGAGCGGGCGTAGGAAATGAAGATGTCTGACATCGGCCGGCGAACCGTATCGAGGCCGATGCGTTCGCGCGCAAGGGATAGCGTTTCACGGGCGGCGGGCGCGTGATGTTCTCTAAGAC